>JAZLIX010000001.1:0-12337 GCA_045617605.1 Alphaproteobacteria bacterium
CTTTCTTTTTAAATATAAAAAAACTTAAAAATTTTACTCTTTTTTTTGAACGCATAAATTTATTAGCTAGTTTTCTAAAAAATATGTTTCTCGCAACCAACATTTTTAATTCTCCTAAAAAAATCCACTTAAAAAAGTGGATGGATGCTGAAAAACTGCATTAGAACAGCGTCACCTATTCTTTTTATTGGGCGACCATCCGCCCAAAAGGCGGATTTCTAATGACGGAATTTCAGTTCCGGTATTTGAACACCTGTCCAAATACAAAACTAGGATAAAATAATTTAAAACAAATTGCAAGAATAAAAAAATCCCCGCTGGAAATTCAGCGGGGAAGTGTTTATAAGCAAAAGCTTATTTTGCCTTTTTGGCTTGAACTGCAGCTTGAGCAGCAGCCAAACGGGCCAATGGCACACGATATGGAGAGCAAGAAACACCATTCAAGTACTGATTTAAGTACATAATAGAGTTAGCATCACCACCATGTTCACCACAAATACTCAAATAAATATTTGGATTTGTGGATTTACCAGCTTGGCAAGCCATTGCTATTAACTTACCCACACCATGACTGTCCAAAGATTGGAACGGATCACGTTCATAGACACCTTTGGCCACGAATGTTGGTAAGAAGGAACCAGCGTCATCACGGCTCATCCCCAAGGTTGTTTGGGTCAGGTCGTTTGTACCGAATTCAAAGAAGTCTGCGAGTTCAGCGATTTCGTCAGCCAATAAAGCAGCACGTGGTAATTCAATCATTGTACCCACTTCGTAGTCAATGCGTTTACCTTTTTCAGCAAAGACTTTTTCAGCTGTTTCGTCGATGGTCTTTTTGCAGATTTCAAGTTCTTTCCGTGAAGAAATCAATGGCACTTCAATTTCAGGTTTCACCTTGATACCACTATCAGCCACAATCAAAGCAGCTTCAATAATGGCACGAGTTTGCATTTCGCAAATTTCAGGATACACAATCGCCAAACGGCAACCACGGAAACCCAACATTGGGTTAGCTTCGTGAAGTTGTGCTGTACGGGCAATAATTTCGTCCACAGAAACACCCATCATTTTGGCCAATTCTTCTTGTTCAGCTTTCTTGTTTGGTAAGAATTCATGCAATGGTGGATCCAATAAACGAACTGTTACTGGCAGACCATCCATAATCTTGAACAAAGCCACAAAGTCATCACGTTGGAAAGGCAAGAGCTTATCCAAAGCTTGACGACGGCCAGCTTCGTCTTTAGCCAAAATCATTTCACGCATGTGATTGATACGGCTTGGGTCAAAGAACATGTGTTCTGTACGGCAAAGACCGATACCTTCTGCCCCAAAGTCTTTAGCTGTTTGAGCATCCAATGGAGTTTCAGCGTTGGCACGAACTTTGAGTGTACGGATTTCATCCACCCACTTCATAAATTCGCCAAAGTCGCCAGCCATTTCAGGCTTCACGAGTGGCAATTCACCAGCCATCACTTGACCTGTTGTTCCATCAATGGAGATCATATCGCCAGCCTTTAATGTCACACCACCAGCTGTCAAAGTTTGAGCAGCGTAGTCAATGCGTAAATCAGCCACACCGGATACGCAAGGAATACCCATACCACGAGCCACTACAGCAGCGTGAGATGTCATACCACCACGAGCGGTCAACACACCTTGAGAAACATGCATACCAGCAATATCTTCTGGAGATGTTTCTACACGTACCAAGACAACCTTTTTACCTGCGCCAGCTGCAGCTTCTGCATCAGCAGCAGAGAAAACGATTTGACCAACAGCGGCCCCTGGAGAAGCAGGAAGACCTGTTGCAATTGGAGAACGTTTGGCAGATTTGTCAAACATTGGGTGCAACAATTGATCCAAATGGCCAGGTTCAACACGTGTAACGGCTTCTTCTTTTGTAATCAAGCCTTCACGCACCATATCCACAGCCACTTTCAAAGCAGCCAAACCAGTGCGTTTACCATTACGTGTTTGCAACATCCAAAGCTTACCGTTTTGAACAGTAAATTCCATATCTTGCATATCTTTATAATGGGATTCCAATTTATGACGAATGCCATCCAATTGAGCATACACTTCGGGGAATTCTTCTTCCATGCAAGGAAGATCTAAACCACGGCGTTCATTTCCAATCTTGGAAATTTGTTGTGGCGTACGAATACCAGCCACCACGTCTTCACCTTGAGCATTCTTTAAATATTCACCATAGAAGTAATTTTCACCGGTAGCAGCATCACGAGAGAAACATACACCAGTTGCAGAATCATCACCACTGTTTCCGAACACCATACATTGGACGTTCACAGCGGTACCCCAATCGGCAGGAATGTTGTTGAGTTTACGGTAGAAGATAGCACGTTCACTCATCCAAGAACCAAACACTGCACCGATAGCACCCCAGAGTTGTTCATTCACATCTTGTGGCACCACTTTACCTTCTTGAATACCGATTTGTTTATATTCAGCAATAACAGCCTTTAATTGTTCAACAGTCATTTCAGAGTCATGTTTGTAACCATTTTCTTCACGAACACGATCCAAAACAGCTTCAAATTTGTGTAAATCCACACCCATAGCGGTATCAGAATACATTTGCAAGAAACGACGATAAGAGTCATAGGCAAATTTTGGATTGTTAGAAGCCTTGGCTAATCCTTCCACAGTTTGGTCATTTAACCCTAAATTCAAGATGGTGTCCATCATACCAGGCATTGAAACACGAGCACCAGAACGCACAGAGAACAACAATGGGTTTTCAGGATCCCCGAATTTTTTACCCATAACAGCTTCAACACCTTTCAGGCCAGCCATTACTTGTTCTTTTAATTCATCAGAATAAGCTTTGTTATTCTTGTAATAGAATGTACAAGCTTCTGTTGTAATTGTGAATCCAGGAGGAACAGGCACGCCAATGCTGGACATTTCTGCCAAATTAGCACCCTTACCGCCCAAAAGTTCACGCATTGTGGCATTGCCTTCAGCTTTGCCATCACCGAATGTATAAACAAATTTGGTCATTTATTATTTTCCTTTTTTTGTTGATTAAAAAAACCACCTGAGGCGCACCGCAAATGGAAAATCCTCTTTTTTTATGGTGGAAGTCTAGCATTTTTTAAGCAAAAAAGCAAGGCTATTTTTTCCTTGATTTTTGAAGGAGTTTTGTTTATTTTTATAAAAAAGGAGGAAGGGATGAAAAAATCTTTATTTTTAACAACTATTTTTTACGCGGGGTTGGCCATGGCAGAAACTGTGGTACCAATGAACAGCCAAACAAATTTAAATGTGACAATTTATAATGACAATCGTGCTTTAGTGAAAGACGAACGTCAAATTTCCCTAACAAAGGGAGTGAATGAACTGGCTTTCGCAGGGGTATCGGCCAATATGATGCCACAAACAGCAATTTTATCAGGAGATGGATTGACAACATTAGAACAAAATTTTAATTTTGATTTACTGAATCAAGAATCCCTGTTACAAAAATCAGTCGGGCAGACCGTTCATACGGAATACATTGACCCCAACGGTAAAATCACAAATAATGTTGCCACGTTGTTAGCCTATAATAATGGAAAACCTGTTTTAAAAATTGGGGGAAAAATTGAGACAAACTATCCGGGACGCATTGTATTTGATACTGTTCCCAATAACTTACGGGCCGAACCAACTTTAGTCATTTCTGCTGATTCAGAAAACGAAGTGGCTGAACCTGTTCAACTGGATTATTTAACAACTGGAATGCTGTGGGATGCCGATTATGTGGCCCGATTGGATAGTGATGAAAAAACAATGACTCTAAATGGGTTTGTGACTTTAACCAACCATTCAGGCACAGATTATAACAATGCCAATCTGCAACTGGTAGCGGGAAATGTAAATACCGTACGCGGAGACGTACTTATGTTGGGTGATTCTAGTCCAAGAATGGTAAAAGCAATGGCTGTAAACAGCGTAGCAATGGAAGCTGAAAATCTGGCTGATTTTTATATTTATACTGTTCCCAACAAAACAACTCTGTTGTCAAATCAGACAAAGCAAGTAGCCCTGTTATCTGGAAACCAAATCAGTGTCAATAAGACTTACGAATTAGATAATGCATTTCCTGTTCATACTGATGAAATTAAAAAAGCAAAACCACAAATTTATTTAGCTTTCGAAAATTCCACCGAAAATAAATTGGGAATGCCTTTACCAAAGGGAGTGATTCGCCTGTATAAGCAAGACAAAAAAGGGGGAACGCAATTTGTCGGGGAAGACAGAATTGACCATACTGCCGATAAAGAAACTGTGCGCTTAAAAATGGGAGAAGCCTTTAATTTAACAGGCGAAATGAAACGAACCACTTTCAATAAAGTATCAGATAAAATAAGTCAAGCGACTTTTGAAATTACCCTTAAAAATGGGGGTGAAACACCTGTCATTATAGACGTTAAGCAAAATTTCCCAAGCAGTTTTAAATTGATGGAACAAAGTATTATTGGTGAAAAAACAACCTCTAATCAAATGAAATGGAAAGTACAAGTGCCCGCTAAGGATAAAGCCATTTTAACTTACAAAATCCGTTGGGAAAATTAAAAAAGGACTGGACAAGAGTCAAAAAATGTGCCATGATAACCCAAAAGGGAAATAAAAATGTCGGTTGAATTTAAGGTTGTTTCTGAATCTGAAAAAGATATCCGTTTAGACAGGTGGTTTAAACGTCATTATCCGACCGTAACTCATGGCATGTTAGAAAAGTGGTTGCGTAAAAAAAATGTGCGTGTGGACGATAAAAAAGCCACCACAAGTATGCGCCTAACTGCTGGACAAATCATTCGTATTCCCCCGATGGAAATTAAAACAGAACCTCAAAAAGAAAAAGTTTTATCCAAAGCTGATATTTCCTTTATTCAGAAAATGGTCCTTTATAAAGACAAGGACATTATTGTATTGAATAAACCTGCAGGACTAGCTGTTCAAGGGGGATCAAAAACAACTCGACACATTGACGGGATGTTAGAGGCTTTAAAATTTGAATTGGATGAAAAACCTCATCTGGTTCATCGATTGGATAAAGAGACGTCAGGTATATTAGTCATTGCCAGAACCGTTCAAAGTGCCGGCCTGTTAAGTCAGTTATTCAAGACAAAAGAGATTCATAAAACATATTGGGCATTGGTAGAAGGGGTACCTCATCATAAAAAAGGAAAAATTGAAGCCCCTCTGATTCAAAAAAGAACCGGCAAAAGTACTGATAAACGTATGGTTGATCAAGAAGGTTTACCAGCCATTTCTTTATATGAAATTCAAGATCATTTAGCTGATAAAGTCAGTTGGCTTCAAATGAGTCCATTAACTGGGCGTACACATCAATTACGTATTCACGCTTCAGAAATTTTAGGAACACCTATTTTGGGAGATACACGTTATGGTAAAAGAACTGATATAACAAAAGATTTACCCAATAAAATGTTCCTGCATGCCAGAGCGATTGAATTACCTTTATCCAATAAAAAGACTGTTGTTATTGAAGCCCCATTGCCAGAGCATTTTAAAGAGGCATTTCAACACTTTGGATTTTTGGATAAAAATGTCAAACCTTTATTTTTAAGGAGTCATCAATGAAAAAATTTCTGTTAGGGTTATTAATTTTTATCATTATTTTAGTGTTAGGAGTTGTTATCTTCTTACTGACATTTGATTTAAACCATTATAAACATTTTGTGGAAACACAAGCTTCTAACGCTTTAGGAAAAACGGTGGAAATTAAATCATTAGCCACCAAACTAAGTCTGATTCCAACAGTAAAAGTAGAAGGAGTAAAAATTTCAGATAGTACACAAAAAGAACCTTTATTAGAAGTTCCAAAATTAGAAGCAGTCATTGAACTTACATCCTTATTTCAAAAACAAATTGTTGTCCAAGAAATCAATATTCCAGAAGCGACTTTAGTGTGGACAGATAAAGCAAAAACAACTTCTGAAAAAAGCCTACAAAAAGCAAACTCAAAATCCGCATCAAGTCAGCCTAAACTTTGGATTGGCAGTATCACAATTGATGCTTTAAAATGTAACATTAATCAAGGAAAAAATTATACTTTTGAAATCAATAAAATTGTATTAAGCGACCTTTCTAAATTTTCATTCGAAATTGTTTATCAAGGAAAAACAATCAAGGTCAATGGAAATTTCGGTTCTATTTTGGATTTATTCTTTAAAAAAGAAGAACTGCCTATTACCTTAACTTTGACTCAAGACAGAGCCTCTGTGAAATTCAACGGTAAAATCGCCGATTTGACTAATCTAAAAAAAATAGATTTACAAATAAATGTTGCCATTCCCAATTTATCTTCATTTCTAAAAAAATGGAATATCAAAAATTCCAAAATTCCAACCTCTTTTGTAACTATAAAAAGTTCTCTTAGTGGAGATTTAGATAAAGCTGATTTAGGAAAAACTTCTATCTCGTTAGGAAAATCTGATGCTGTATTAACGATGAGTGGAATCTTAACAAAATTAAAGGAAAATCCAACAGCTGATTTGACTGGTACATTTTCGTTGGGAAATGGAACAACCAGTAAATTATGGGGAATAAAACCATTAGAATTAGAAACAAAAATCAAAGTAACAACAAAGACTGCTTCTTTTTCTGAGATAAAGTTAAATGCCAATCGGTCTGATTTAGCAGGAAATGTACAACTAAATTGGGAAAAACAACCCGTCTATTTATCTGGAAACTTAAAAAGTACTTTTTTAGACATTTACGATATCCTTAATCAGACAGATGAAAAAACATCCGCTGAGAATTCCAAACAAGGAAAAACTAAAATTTTTGGGACAGATAAATTACCATTTGATTTATTAAAACAAATCAATACTAATGTGCATTTAAATATCGATCATTTGAACTTTACGAAAGAAATCACAGATTATGCCACAATTGATAGTACACTTATAATTCAAAATGGTGAATTAAGCATGCCTACTCAAATTCGCCTTTTTGGAGGAAATATACAAAATCAATTAAGAATTCAAGAAAATAAACGAAAATTAACCTTAAAAACAGAAGCAACAGGTATTCAGTTGGAAAAAATAAAATCTTTGAGTAAAAATATTCAAAATTCATTGCTCAACTTTTCAATTTCCGTTGAAGGAACTGGTGAAAATTTACATCAATTAGCTTCTTCAGCAGAAGGGAATATTATGGCTGAATTAACCTCAGGACAAGTAATCAATAAGTGGTTCAATACTTTGCCAACAACATTAAATTTACTGAGAGGACGTAGTAATTCATTGACATTTTCAACACAAGACCAACGAACAGAATTACTGTGTGGAGCAATTAATATGCCTATTCGAAAAGGAATAATTACCAGTCAAAATCAAATTGCACTGGAAACAAATATTTTAAATTTCATTTTAAATGGTCAAATTGATTTAAAAGAAGAAAATTTAAACTTAACAATGATTCCATCGCTCAATCAGACTAGAGGCATGGCCAATGAATTATTAAACGTAACTCAATCCATTTCATTGTCTGGTCCATGGACGAATATCAAAACTGGTGTTAATGCAGGGGTTGCCACAGAAAGTTTAGTTCAAACAGCGGTCCAAAAATTGACTGGAACGGAACAAAAGAAAACTTCCACTCAAGCAACGGAGTTATGCCAAAAAGTTTTAGGAAAATCATTAACAGGAGCTAAAAAAACAACTCAAGTTTCTATACCTAAAAAAGAAGCTAAAAACACAACAGTCCAAACAAATGAAAAGGTAGATTTAAAAAATCAACTGATTCAATCTTTATCAAAAGTACTAACAACCCCTAAAAAACAATGAAACATTTTACAGTAGCGGGACGTGTACAAGGGGTTGGATTTCGGGCTTGGACTGAAAAACAAGCAAGAAAGTTGAATTTATCCGGATGGGTCAGGAACCTGTCAGATGGGCGGGTAGAAATAATGGCTGAAGGAAATGAAACAGAGGAACTGGCTTTATGGCAAGCTTGTCAAAAAGGTCCTTTATTCGCCAAAGTTATTGAAATGAAATGGGTCGATATTCCAATTGCAGTGGAACCAATTATGGAAAAGGGCGTATTCAAAGTAGTTGCCAGCGTCTAAAAAACTTGATTTTTTTTTAGATTTAGCGTATCCTAATTCCATTCAACAAAAGGATTTAAAATGGATATTCAAGGAAAGTGCGTTTTAACTGGTGTCAAACCAACGGGACATTTACATATTGGAAATTATGTAGGGGCAATTAAACCTGCTATTCAATTAGGAAATGAAACACTGGATAACGGGGGGAAATTTTTGATGTTCTTGGCCGATTATCACGCCTTAAACTATATGAAAAATGCCCAAGAAATGCGTACTCTCACTTATCAAATTGCTTGTGCCTATTTAGCTTGTGGATTAGATCCAAAGCGAGCTGCCTTCTTTCGCCAATCAGATGTTCCTGAAGTCTTTGAAATGGCCACAATCCTGACAAACTTTACACCAAAGGGATTTATGAATAAGGCCCATGCCTATAAAGCAGCGGTGGATAAAAATGTCGCAAAAGGAGAACCCAATGATGCGGGGATCAATATGGGGTTGTATAATTATCCTGTATTAATGGCAGCCGACATTCTGACTTATGGTTCAGATTATGTGCCTGTGGGTAAAGACCAGGTACAACACGTAGAAATTACGGCAGATATTGCAGGGGCCTTAAATGCAGCTTATGGTGAACAAGTCCTGAAAATTCCTCAAGCAATTACACAAGAATATGCCGCCGTTTTACCTGGAATTGATGGACGTAAAATGAGTAAAAGTTATGGCAATGTATTGCCTTTATTTGACGGAGAGGCTCCTTTAAAAAAGGCCGTAATGTCAATTACAACTGATTCCCAAGATATTAATGCCCCCAAAAATCCTGAGGATATTTTATTATTTCAAATCATACGTGGCTTTGCAAAACCTGAAGTGATTGCTGAAGTTGAGGAAGGCTTACGTAAAGGAGGAATGGGGTATGGCACCATTAAGAAAATGTTGCTAGCTGAAATTTTATCTGAAATTGCCCCTTTAAAAGAAAAATATGATGCTTATCAAACCCATTTGGATGAGGTGGAAGATATGTTACAAGCGGGTGCCAAACAGGCTAGAGAATTAGCTAAACCCGTATTAGAAAAAGTTAAAAAAACGGTCCTAGGAAAATGAAATATAAAAAATATATTTTCCCATTTTTTTTAGGTGCTTTAACTACTTTGGGATTTGCCCCCTATTTTTGGTGGCCTGTCGTTTTAGGGACAACCGCCCTGCTCTTTAATAAAATCAATAAAGCGAATATTAAAGAAGCCCTTACAATTGGATTTTGGTTTGGGGCAGGATTAGGTGCTTTTTCAATGCACTGGCTGACCTCAGCCTTGATGATTGACAATGGTCGATTTACCTTACTCTGTCCATTAGTATGGATTGGATTCGGTCTTTTCTTTGGAATTTTTTGGGCCATTCCTTGTGGACTTTCCGCCCTCTATCCTGCTGGTATTCGGCGTTGGCTGGCTTTAACGGGAGCTTATGTTTTTTTTGAATGGGTACGCTCTTGGTTCTTAACCGGTTTTCCATGGAACCCATTAGGCAACATTTGGAATTGGACAGCTGTTTTACAAATCGCTTCGGTTGTTGGGGTGTATGGATTGGGCGGAATCACACTACTTACTTTTACCGCTTTTGGTTTTGGAATCAAAAAGAAACTTCCTTGGATAATGACAGGAATTTTCGTGACGCTTATCGGAATGGGAACGTTGCGTTTAGCAGAAACAGATAATCAATATATTTGGGGAACACATTTACGTATTGTTCAACCAAACATTCCACAAACACTGAAATGGAATCCCCAAAAAGCACATGAAAATACAGAAAAAATCATTCAACTTTCCAAAGAAAAATCCGACCATATTACGCATATTTTATGGCCTGAATCAGCAGTTCCTTATTTGCTGGATGTGGAAATAGATGAACGCTTGAATTTAATGCGAGCCATGCCTCAAGGAAGTGTTTTGATAACTGGGGCTATGCGGGAAGCAGATCCTGCCTATCACAATGTTGCCAATAGCATTTTTATTATGGATGATTTAACTGATATTCACAGCATTTATGACAAAGCTCATTTGGTTCCTTTTGGGGAATATATGCCATTCAGAGATTATCTACCACTTCAAAAAATTATTCCCATTGCTTCAGATATGATTGCAGGTAAAGGAGTGATGACAAAGCCTGTTTTAAAGACTCTACCTGCATCATTATTGGTGTGCTATGAAGTCATTTTTTCAGGTCAAGTAGTGGATAAGAGAAATCGCCCTGCTTGGATTTTTAATGCCACCAATGATGGGTGGTATGGCCTGAGTAATGGTCCTTATCAACATTTTGCTATGGCACGTATGCGTGCAGTGGAAGAAGGTTTGCCGTTGATAAGGGCAGCCAACACAGGCATCAGTGCAATTATTGATCCTTATGGACGCATAGTTAAAAGTTTACCATTAGGAACGGAAGGGGTTATTGATGGAGATTTACCTGTCGCCCTCCCCCCTACCCTTTATGCACAAAGGGGAGTTTGGATTCCTGTTGGACTGGCTCTTTTATTATTGATTGTACCAATCAAAAAAAGACAAAAACATCATAAATAATTCTTACTTTCTTTTGGTATCGTATTTTACTGGACTTTTAAGACAATTTTAATTATAATAAAGAGTATGGAGAGATGGCAGAGTGGTCGAATGCGGCAGACTCGAAATCTGTTATAGGGCTTGTCCCTATCTGGGGTTCGAATCCCCATCTCTCCGCCAAATTGGACAAGTCGCTAAAAACAGCGACTTTCCTTTTTTTTAAAAGGGCTTAATGCAGTTCGATTGTAAGTATTTCTTCTTTAGTCTTTTTAAAGTAGTTTAATGGTGATTTAGGTATGAAATGAATTGTATATATTTATTGAACAACAGAATAAAAAAATTGACACAATCAAACTTTTTTAGTATAATAAGGATATACACTAAAAGAGAAATATCTATGTCAAAAACAAAAATGTTTGGAATTGGTTTAGCTGGAGCATTATCACTCATTGCTTTCGGTTGTGCAAAAGAAAAATCCGAAAAAGTACCAGAAAAATCTCAGATGACAGAAAAAGGAATAAAAACCAACCCTCTAAATGAACGTGAGGATATTTCTGTTCATTGGATTGAGCGTAATAAGGATTATGTAAAATCAATTAATTGTCTATTATCACTTTATAAAGACGTTATTCCTTTTATCGAAAAAAATGCACCTCAAATGGGGATTTCAAGAGCACTTAATAATGCTTATATGTGGTGTCGCAAAAATGGTAAAATAAAAGAAAATTCCATTGCTTATAGTTTTGTTAGCATGATTCAAGACAACTATGTCGGAACCTCAGATCTTACCTCTTGGAAAAAATCGTTTTTAAAAGCTGGACAAGAGGCTGAAAAAATCCTATCAGAAGGAGATTCAATTAGCCGTAAATTTGTTCCAAAAGCAACAAGTGCTTTTCGTCGTCAGGATATAGCAAATACATCGACAGTTTACTGGAAAGAAAATGAACGATAATTTATGATTGGAATTAGTCTAAAAATAATTTCAGATTAGTCATTTTTAATCGTGGACATATAAATTTTTTTATGCTATTATTAGGTAGGTTTAGAGAGTTACTACTTTAAACTTGTTCTGAATTTTAAGAATTATTAGTAATTGTGAGTATCGAATGACAAAAACAGTTTATATAGTCGGTGGTGCTAATGGAGTAGGAAAAACAACCTTTTCACGAGAATTTTTAACAAAAGAAAAAATAGATTTTTTAAATGCAGATGAAATTGCAAAACAAATTTCTCCCGATAATGTTCAATCTGCACAAGTAACAGCTGGTAGAATATTATTTAATCGAATGGCTGAATTAATTAAAGAGGATAAATCATTTTTACTTGAAACAACATTATCTGGTACATCTTATATTCGAATAATCCGAGAATTAAAATCAAAAGGATATAATGTTCATTTATTCTACTTTTTCTTAGATAATCCAGAAGTCTCTATTTCACGAATTAAGGTCAGAGTTCTGGAAGGTGGACATTACGTTGCTGATGATGATGTTCGTAGAAGATACCAAAGAAGTTTATTTAATTTTTGGAACAAATATAGAAATGAAGTAGATGATTGGATTCTTTCTTATAATGGGGGTAAAACACATATCCCCGTCGCAAAATCAAACCAAGGGAAAATAGATATCTTAAACAAAGGATTATTTGACACTTTCATACAAAATTGCAATAAAGTGAAAAAACTGTCTTCTAAGAAAACGTCTTCTGCCACTAAATT
>JAZLIX010000002.1:0-2727 GCA_045617605.1 Alphaproteobacteria bacterium
AATTCTGTTTTATTCATTTTGTTTTCCTTTCAAAGTTTAGTAGTTTCAGGCATTTTATTATGTCTGTAATCTCAGAGTATGCGATTTTATTAATAAAAGTCAAGGAATAATCTTATTGATTCCACATTTTAATCAAATTTCCCATAAATATCTTTATTCAAATATAAGGATAGGAAATGATATTAGATTTAGATGAAATCAGCAGAAATATAAAGAAAATACAAGAAAAGTATAATAAACCCGAAAAAATCGTACCACCGGCAGAGAATTTAACCAAATCCATTGATGACCAAGTAAATGATGAAATGGATGAGGAAAACATCACAAGACAAAAGGAAGATGGTAGATTTATAACAAAAGCATATAAGTATCTTCGTAAATTAGGGTATGTCGATAATCAATACCAATTTTCAGAACAATTCCTTAATAAGAACAAATACTATTATGGAATGATACTTTGTGAAGCAAGACATCCATCAATTGATGCGGTTCATAATTTAGTCCGTAATATCTCGGATTTAAACGATGGAATAGAAAAACGAGTTTATTTGGATCGTTTATACGAAGAAGGCCAGAAAATTATAACTCAAAGATTATTTCGATATTTTTAGTCGAAAAATGTAAATAAAATTAACCAAATTATAACTAAGCATAACATAGCAGCAACCCACACCACCATTGGGTTCTGACGATTTTTAGAATACGATTTTAAGGTGGTTTTTAGAAGCGATTTTTTGTCCAGAGGTATAACTCACTCAAAACTCAAAAATTTTGTTCTATGACCCGTTTAAATCGTTTTAAGGATAATTTTAACTTTCAACCAAACTTGAATTTTGTGTGGATAATTTTTTGGATTGAAATTTTTTGTCATTTTGATGATTCCAAATTTGAATCAAAAATAGGTCCTCGCAAAAAGCCAACACAAACTCGGCAAAAACTCTGCAAAGTTTTTAAAAAATTTTGCACAATTTGGTCGAATTTAGCAACTTTGAGCAACAAAAAAACAGAGAGTTTTTGACTCTCTGTTTCGTTTAGATTGCCCTTAAAATATAGGGTTTCTCCGTTGGTCGGAACGGCGGGATTTGAACCCGCGACCCCTTGCCCCCCAGACAAGTGCGCTACCAGGCTGCGCTACATTCCGATGACGGACATTATATTCCAATTTTCCCAAAAATGCAAGGAAAATTACGCCTGCATCACGTCTTGCAGTTGAATTTGAATTTTAGTTTTGCCGTTCCAAGAGTCTTTTTTTAAAGTACCTAACAGATGGAAACGTTGATTCATCCCTGCCAGTAAAGCTGTACCGATTTCTGTATCGGCTACTTTAAAAGCAATGGCATTAATGCGTGTACCACCTAATCCTGTAAAATTACAAGTGATATGTCCGTTTTTCAGTAAATTAACATATACTAGTTGGGCATTAGGAATAATAAATTTTGGTTCTGGATTTCCTTCTCCATAAGGTTCCAGTGGCTCTAATTGATTAACCAAATTTAGAGTAATTCCTCCAATATCCAGTACGGCATCAGCTTGCAATGAAGTTGGATTTTCCTTCAGGGCTTCAGGTGTGATGACTTCTTCCAAGTATTTGACAAAACCATTTAATTGATCGACACGTAATGAAAAGCCTGCAGCCATCGGATGACCGCCCCCACGAGTAATCAAACCTTTTGTCAGGGCATTCATAATCAAGGTACCAATATCCACCCCAGCCACTGAACGAGAAGACCCCTTAATATCATCTCCTTCTATACTTAAAGCAAAAACGGGTAAGTTGTATCTGTCTTTCAGTCGTCCCGCAATAATACCGACAACGCCTTGATGCCAATTATTACCTTTGACTACCAAGAACGGATGTTTTTGAATTTCGCTTTCCACTTGCTCCATCGCCTGCAACATCACATCCGCTTCAATTTGACGACGTACAGCGTTTAGGGATTCCAATTCCTCGGCTAAAACAGTGGCTTTAATGGGGTCCGAACAACTTAACAGTTGCATGCCTAAATCAGACTGTCCAATACGCCCACAAGCATTGACACGTGGTCCCAAAATGTACCCTAAATGATAAGTTTGAACAGGGCCATTAATTTGAACACGCTGACACAAAGCGGATAAGCCTTTATTATGTCCATTTGCGATTTCGCGTAATCCCGATTGAACCAACAATCGATTGACTCCTCTTAAGCGTACGACATCACACACGGTTCCAAAAGCGACTAAATCCAAATAATTTTTTAAATTAGGTTCGGAACGGTCTTTATAAAATTCCTGTTTGCGTAATTCGGCATTCAAGGCCACTACAAACAAAAAGGTAACTCCAACAGCAGCCAAATGATGACAGGGGTGATCCACAGGTTCATCCAAGCGTTTGGCATTCACAATTGCATAGGCATCTGGCAATCTTGCTTCTGCATTATGATGATCTAAAATGATAACATCCAAGCCTACTTTTGTTCCTGCCTCAATGGCCTCATAGGCCGTTGTGCCACAATCCAAAGTCAAAACAACAGTACATCCTTTTTCTTTATATTCAGACATTTTTTTAGCGTTAGGGCCATAACCATCTTCACGATCTGGAATAAAAACAAAAACTTTAACCCCTAAGGTCTCTAAAAATATCTTTAAAGTGGCTGTTGAGGTTGCCCCATCCACATCATAGTCCCCCATAATACCAATAGGTTCCCCCAGCATAATGGCCAAAGCTACCCGTTTTGCGGCTTTTTCCAT
>JAZLIX010000003.1:0-2542 GCA_045617605.1 Alphaproteobacteria bacterium
ATGCCAATCTTGTCTAAATATCTGGCAAACCAAGTTTGCACAGATTTACTGTAAAGACCACTTTTGGCTTGAACCAAATCGCTAAATAATTTTGTTTTGCTTCTCTTTTGCTGATATATAACATAGTTTAAAAATCCCATACAGACCTTGTGGCCGGATTATTGTGTCAATGTGCCCTTATGGAATACAAGAGCCAATGTCCCGTTGGAGATATTTTTAAAAGAAAGAAATTGTCTTTTGACATTATTAAAGCCGAAATAGCCAAACATAAAGAGGAGATATTAAATGAAAAAAAATTAAAGAAACAGCTTATCTTGATACACAGGAAGGCGTGGATATGATTTTAAATCAATTAGAATCCATAGACCAACCTTTGAATTCCCAGTTGTCCTCACTCTTGCAACTTGTATGTATTATGTCCGGGGATGTTGATTTGGTCCAATATCTTTTAGAGAAAGGGGCAAATCCTAATTATATGGACTATCGTGGATGGACAGCCAGAGACTATTGCTACTTTAACCCAAATACCTTTGCCCCAATTCTGATTTCAAATATATTAGAGCCCTATGAAAAGAAGTTCCCAAAATCTGACAAAAATGACAGACGTTGGGAAATCCTAAAATGGGCATTAAAAAAGGACGGAAACTAATCCGTCCTTTAATTTTATTTCTTTGAAGCTAGTTTAATATCTTCCTTTAACTTTTTAAAAGCAACTTCCAGTGGCATACCTGTATTCTTAGCAATCATATCCACCCTTTCTTGAATTATTTGCTTGATTTTTTCTGTTTTTGAAGATTTCATTTATTTTTTGCTATCCTTATTTAATTTTAAAGAATACTGTGGCAAATAATTATCTTGTGAAATAACCTTTTCGCCTGTTTGCTTTTCGTAATCCAAACGAGCCCTTTTGGAAATAGAACCACCAATAACAGCTGCTTTTTGATTTTCAACCATTCCTGTGGCATTGTTCTTTTCTGCAACTTGACGTGTGGAAAGTTCAGCCAATGCAGTAAAGATAAGTTCAGCTTCACTCATATGGTCTCGTAGATTTTGGTCTTTCAGGCCCTTTAATTTCTTGTGTTCCTTGACTGAAAGCCCCGACCATTCTTGATGAATCATATTAGTTAGAATAGCATATTCTTCATCTTTTGTGATTTCATGCGATTTCCAATAATCGGTCAGTTTATTACGGGTCTCTTGCCCCATCATACGCTGTTGTATCCATTTTTCGGAATATCCTAATTCCTTCCAATTTTCGCGAGCACGATCCAAACTAAGGGCTGGATCCACCGTTTCCTTCATTCTTTCATACCCAACTTTGGCCAACCATTGTTTAATGGGCTCAGCTTTGGGACTTGGAACAGATTGGACAATTCTTAAAATTGTTTTAGCGTCAGCAACAGTGGTCTCACGTAATTTTCCATCCTGGGCTTTCATTTTCAACTGGTTACAATTTGTAACCGGTTGATTAGCCCCTTCTTTTAACAACCTACTTTTTAAGACTTTCCAATAATTCCGGGCAGACTGATAATCTTTATCAATTAAAATTGAAATCACATCCACCACCGAAAAATACCAAATATCTTTCTCTTCATCATAAAGTGAACGAATTTTATTGTGCCCAAATAACTTTAATTCAGATTTCATAAGAGTTCTCCATTTGTTCTTATTCAAACAATAACAAAAATTTATCCTTAAATCAACAAATAATTCTGCTAAAACTGAAAATCCCCACAATGCTTGATAAATACTTATGCTGGAGTAATCATCAGCAATGTCAAGGCTTTTATCCTTCATCATCCCATGGGGGATAAGTTTTTTCTGTTAAAATCTAAGTTTTTTATTTTCCATGATAAATACCTATAACAAATCTGATTACACAAGTTGTGTATCAAAGAACCAGTACTCAATCATGATGAGTGGTTGCTCTGCTGAAAGTCCAATCCATCAGAGTTGGTATCGCAAAGAATCGGAAGCCCCGTTGGTAACCAGTTGGCGATAAACAAATAGGACACGTTCCGGTGAGGCCGGAATAGAAAGACAATGCAATGTCTGCCTTGACAACATTAGGTTGTTACAGAATCATTCTTATAGTCTGTGGCAATTACCCCATCAATCAAGTGAGATGAAGTCCGTTTCGGGATGGCACGTACATTTTCAGTAATGAAATATATCTAAATAAGAAGCAACTTGAACTTTTACCTGCAAATCAGGTAAAAAGGCAACTTGTATCTAAAATCAATTTACCTAATACATTTACAGTCTTTCATTTAACTAACTCCTTTCCCCCTTCAATAGAAATAAAATAGATTACAGACAACACGTTCAGTGTTGACTGTGTGGCGAAATGCAAGGCATTTTGACACCACAACCACTTAATCTAATTCCTTTATCAAATAATCTTACCTTAAGGAATTTAAGGAGAAGAGTGTCTAAACAAGTTGGATCATTTAGGTGCTACAATACTTCGCTTCGCTCAGTATTCCGCCACACAAACCGCACTGATCGTGCTGGTTTGTTTCCTTTTCTATTTTAATTAAGG
>JAZLIX010000004.1:0-3729 GCA_045617605.1 Alphaproteobacteria bacterium
CAATGCCAATGAACCTGTATCCCCCATAAAAACTTGAGCGGGATGTGCATTGTACCACAAAAATCCTAAAGTAGCCCCAACCAAAGCCCCACCCATAACTGTCATTTCACCGGCATCTTTAATATAGTGAATTTGTAAATAGGAAGCGTAATCTACCCGTCCCACAAGGTAAGCTATCACCATAAACACCAAAGTGGACATAATGACAGGTAAACTGACAAGACCATCCAAACCATCTGTTAAATTGACAGCGTTTGACGTTCCCACAATTACAATCAAAACAAAGGGAATATAAAAAAGACCCATATCAATAAAGAAATTTTTAAAGAAAGGGACGGTCAAAACTGTACCCATTGTGCCCGTTAAATAGACAAGAGCTAAACACACAATTCCCGCAATCGTAAATTGCCAAAAAAGTTTTTGACGACAACTGAGGCCATCACTGGAATGACGGGTCAATTTGGTGTAATCATCCACAAACCCCGTCAATCCCATCCCCAAAAAAGCAAATAACAAAACCCAAATATACGGATTCATCAAATTCGCCCATAATAATGTTGAAACTGTCCCCATAACCAAAATCATCAAGCCCCCCAAAGTAGGTGTTCCTTTTTTGGCCAAATGAGTTTGGGGTCCACACGAACGAATCGGTTGTTCAGCTTGTTTGGATTTCAACCATTTAATCAGGCGTGGCATAAAAATCAGGGTCAAAATAAAAGCGGTTAAAAGGGCTGCCCCCGTTCTGAACGTCAAATAGCGAAACAGATTTAAAAAATTCACAGACTCTTTAAAAAACGATAACCAATACAGCATTTACTTTTCTCCTTTTATTTGTTTCACCAAGCGATAAAGACCTGTTCCATGTGAAGATTTTACCAAAACAGTATCCCCTGTTTTGACAATTTCTTTCAAGGTCTCTAACACTTTTTCAGGTGTTTCAGCCCATTGCGTCTGAATACTCTTCGGCAATACCTTTAGCATTTTTTGCATCAAAGGTCCACAGGCTAAAACAACTTGAATACCATTTTGTGTTAAAATGTCGGCCAAGTCAAGATGATTTTTTTCCGCTTGTTCACCTAATTCCAACATATCCCCCAAAACGGCAATTTTACGTCCCGCATAACAACCCAACATTTTTATAGAAGCTTTCATTGAACCAGGGTTCGCATTATAGGCATCATCAATTAGTGTGATTTGTTGCCCATTCACTGTTATTTTTTGCACTTCCCCACGCCCTGATAAAGGCACTAAATTTTGCAAAACCTGAAGAGCCGGCACAACACTTGCCCCCAATTCTTCCACTGTGGCCAATACCGCCAAGGCATCCAAAGCATAATGTTCCCCGATAAAATTCATATAAAAGCTCATGTCTTCGCCCAACAACTTAGCTTTAACTTCTTGACCATCAGCTTTAACCGAGACAGACTTTAATTGATAGTTCGCCTGTTCATCATACCCAAATCGAATAATATGACGCAGATTTGCTTTTGATGCCGTATCAGCTAATTGTCCTGCACAAAGTGTTTCTGCATTCAAAATCACAGAGCCATTTTTATTTTGAAAATCAAAAATATGGGCTTTTTCAGTGGCGGTCACTTCTGGTGTTTTAAAAAATTCTTGATGGGCGGGTTGAATATTCGTAATTACACTAACATCTGGGCGTACCAAATCAGATAATTCTGTCATTTCCCCCACATGGCTAATGCCCATTTCAATCACGGCGTATTCAGTTTCAGCTGGCATATTGGATAGAGTTAAAGGAACCCCCAGATTACTGTTTAAATTGGCCGGCGTAATATAAGTTTTTCCTTGGACCGCCAAACACGCCCCCAACATTTCTTTCACAGTCGTTTTCCCAGAACTGCCTGTAACCCCCACAATAGGTGCAGTTGTTCGCATACGGGCAAATCTGGCCAAAGCCAGCAAGGCTTCCTTGGTATCCAAAACAACAATTTGTTTTTCTTCAGGAACACCTTCTACTAAATGATTGACAACACAAGAGACAGCCCCTTGTTCCACCGCCTGACGCACAAAGGTATGCCCGTCCCCAGCCCCCCCTGTCAAAGCAATAAATAAATCCCCGACTTTTACTTCCTTTGAATTAAAAGTGATGCCCCATGCATTTAAATATGCTGGAATCTCGGTATTCAAGGCAATCGACAGTTCTTTAGCAGTCCACAGAAATTTCTGATAGGACTGTTTAATTGCCAATTCAGCCTCGATTTTATCATTAAAGGGATATTCAACCGAGCCAATTTTCTGCCCTGTTTCGTGACCTTTTCCTGCCAACACCAAAATATCCCCTTTTTGTAATTCGGCTACTGCTTGACGAATCGCCTCAAAACGTGTCTTTTGTTCTTTTCCTTTCGGACAAGCGGCCATAATTTCCGACCGAATCACTGCTGGGTCTTCCGTCCGTGGATTATCATCTGTCACAAAGACAACATCTGCTAAATCATTCGCAATCTTGCCCATTTGGGGACGTTTTCCTTTATCCCGATCCCCCCCGCAACCAAAGGCGCACAATAAACGATTTTTGGTATGCCGACGTAAAGTTTTTAAGACTTGTTCCAATCCATCGGGGGTATGGGCATAATCCACAAAAACAAGTCCCCCTGTTTGCGTTTGACCCACCAATTCCAACCGACCGGCAGGGGCTTTCAGCGTGGGTAAAGCATTCAATAAATCTGCCCATTTTACCCCAAAAGCAAAACAAAGGCCCATAGCTGTCATCAGATTCATCGCTTGAAATTCCCCAAAAATAGGAACTTCCAAAGTGGTGGTTTTTCCTTCAATTTCAAGGGTGATTTGTTGCCCTTTTTCAGTGGGTTCCCAATCAAGTAAGCGTAATGTTTCCCCTTGTTTGCCATAGGAAATAACGTGCAGTCCTTTTGTTTCTGCCAATTGTTTTAGGGCTGTATATTCAGGAATATCAGCATTTAAAATTGCAAAATCATCCGCTTGTAAAATTTCAGAAAACAGATTTTGTTTGGCCTGAAAATACTTTTCAAAAGTTTCGTGGTAATCCAAATGATCCCTGGTTAAATTTGTAAAAGCCCCAGCCTGTAATTTTTGTCCCACCAAACGCCCTTGATCCAAACCATGACTGGAAGCTTCCATCGCCACCACTTGTACCCCTTCTGCCTGTAATTTTGCCAAAGTTTGCGCCAATTGTTTTGGGGGTAACGTGGTCATTCCTCCATCTGTATGTCCCAAAGCACCATCCATGCCAATTGTCCCTAAACTGACCGCTTTTACCCCACAAGCATTCATCAGTTGTTGGACAAAATAAACGGTGGAAGTCTTCCCATTTGTGCCCGTTACTGCCACTTTTTTTAAATTTTCTGAAGGCCATAAAAGATTGCAAGCCGATGCCAATTCACGTCGCACATCTTTTACCACACGCACTGGCACTGTGGTTTGAACTTCATGGTCAGCAACAATCGCCACAGCCCCCCGTTCAATCGCTAGGGGAATAAAATCTGCCCCATCCACTTTCGTTCCCTTGACGGCAAAAAAAGCACTGCCTTGTTCCACTTTGTCGGCACAATCTGTCACATCCATAATTTTGTTTTCTGTTAACCAATCCTTTAATTCCATTTTTTACTTCCCTTTCTTATGTGCTAAAGACCGTTCAAAAGCCCGTTCCATATAGGCTGGTTGTTTCCAATCCACGACTGGTGCTACCCCCAGATACGGTGCAATTTGACCAATAATATCCACACCAAC
>JAZLIX010000005.1:0-8018 GCA_045617605.1 Alphaproteobacteria bacterium
CCTATACGGATTGTCCCGTAGGTGAGTGGGACTTTTTCTATGAGAATAACGTCTTTTTCTGGAATGGAGAATATTAATGAATAAACAACAAATTAAAGAAGCAATCCTTGGTAAAGAGGGTTGCCGGAAAGAAGAAACACCCCTAACACAATTTGCCACATTTCATCCCGATATGGAAATGGTGGAGTTATTGTTAAAAGGTGCCGATATCAATAAATCCTTTAATAATCAACCATTATCATGGATACTTCAGTTCTGTGAGGACAATTTGGATAAAATGGTTCAACTCTTGTTTAAATACAAATATTACAGTTTGCATTTGAATGAAATGAGAGAATTTAAATCCTTGTTAATTATCTTATCTATGGTAAAGACCAAGACCATGATGGAGATTCTTAAACTAATGAAATGCCATAGGTTTAAATTGACGGAAGCTCATAAAATAGAAATACAAAAAGAAGAGTTTTCCAAGATTCTTCCTTATTTTAAATCCTATTTTAATTTGCCCTGATTCCGTTTTGAAATCATTTGGACATAAATAGAAATAAATTAAACAAGAGGATTATTATGAGTAACAATACCATTCAAAATGTCTTTGAACATTTAGATACCTTATTAAAGAAGCATGATGAAATATTCAGGTGTCATGTAGATATCTGTGATATTCTGTTAAATGAAACAGGAATCTTTGCGTTGCATCACCTTCCGTTTAGGTTGGGCTCATTATTGAAACTATGGACAACAAATAGTCATTGGAGAATAAGGAAGGGTTCTGATACCATTTATATCTACGCCATTAAAATGCCCAACAAATATGATGTTAAGATAGATTCTTATGGCTGGTCTGTGAAGGAACAAAAGGATAGTCAAAATACAAGGGCTCCAATATCATCTCATGTTTAATGATGCGGTCAGAGTTGGGATAGATACTTACCCGACCAAAAAACCATTAGAGAAGTTATTAAAGGAACTTAAATGATATTAGGATTAGAATCCATTAAACAAGATTTAAATAAGATTCAACAGAATCTAAATGAGATAGAACAATTAGTTCCGGCACAACCCATAGAAGATGAAATAAACGAAGAACTTCCCGTTAATAATCCACGAATCAAAGAAGATTTACGCTATATCATAAAGGCTTACAAATACCTTAAGAAATTGGGATATATTAAAACACAATATCAATTTAGTGAAGAGTTTTTACACAAAAACAAATACTACTATGGTTTAATACTTTGTGAAGCAAGGCAACCATCCATAGATTCTCTGCACAATCTCATTAAAAACATAAGTAATCTTAACGATGGGTTTAACAAACTCCGTTATTTAGACGACCTTTATGAAGAAGGCCAGAATCTCCTCACAAAACGATTATTAAAGTATTTGTAATATCAGAAAAACTTTTGATTTTACAGGACAAATAGAAATTAATCCTTTTAATCATACGACTAATTTACATATCAAAGACAAGTGCTCTGAATACTTTTATAGCACTTTTGTTCATTATATTTCTAAAACACTCTTGACACAAAGTGGTTTTTGTAGTATCTTGTACCTATACAGGACAGGTGCACAGGATTTTAAAATTCATGATGACAAAGTTTAAAAATTTTCAAGTAAAATCAAATGGTTGTATGGACAATTGTATATTGTCCCATCCCCGCAACCACTGTGTAAAATAAAAAACGTCCTTCATGGACGTTTTTTTGCACCAAGCAATGAGACACAATGAATTCAAGTGGTAACGCCGAATGAATTGATGTCGGAATTGGAAAAAACAACCCTTGTGGTTGTTTTTTTATTCATCTAAATACGTCAGGTATTTCTTTTTCCAGTTAGGACGAGAACCATCTAAACGTTTAGAATTCATGGTTCCATACAAATAATTTGTATCATTCATCATTTCTATTTTGACAACTTCCTCTAACTTAATATGCCAAACACAAGCTTGGATAACAGAGGATTTTAAATCAAAAATATGGGGCCATGTTTTCTTGATTTTTTCAAGGACTTTTTCTACCTTTGCATCCCTACTCTCACTACGAACATAGCTTTTTAAATCTTCCATAGAAATACCATCTTGTTCCATTTTCTTAAAAAATTGCTGATATTCTGATACCGTTTTGGGAACAATATGACCACTTAAAATAAATGAATAAGCCATATAATCCGACAGAAAAACTTCCTTGTCCGGCTTTTCAAATGTAATTCTGGCCAACTTTTTTTGTTGAGCTCCAAAGTAATTTTTCTTTTTTCGGGGGGCGATAGAGGCACCGCACTTTGCCCAAGCCCAAATCGGATACTGCTCACCATTTAACGGTGGTATTTTTTGTTTCATCTCCCCTACCAAAAAATCATAAGGAACCACGTATTTTTGGGAAGTCATATAGGATACATCTGTTATCAATATTCCCGTCTTTTTCAAATTCGCTAAAGCCTCTGGCGTTTGATAGGTAATCAATTTCATAATAAGTCTCCTGATTTAACCCCAGTGTACCTTTTTCATTTCATAAACGCAATTGATTTTTTATGCTTTTTTGTGTATGATAAAGAAAAATAAAACAAAGGATATCTGATGATTTTGCTTAAAAATGTTTTTGTAAATAACACTATCTGTGATATTTTAATTGATGCCAATAAAATTGCCAAAATTGGCAACAAAATAGATGTTCCTGCAGACGAAGTGATTGATTGTACAGATAAGGCTATTTTACCTTCTTTTTGCAACACGCACACTCATGCCAGTATGATGTTCTTGCGTGGCATAGGGGAAGACCAAAACCTCTATGATTGGCTGAATAACGACATTTGGCCACGGGAAGCCAAGCTGAAACCAGAACATTTTTATCCGCTTTCCCGCTATGCCATCTTGGAAATGATAAAGACAGGAACAACCTGTTTTACAGATATGTATTTTGAAGTACCCGAAACCATTAAAGCTGTCAATGAAATGGGAATAAGGGCCATTTTACCCTACCCAGGCATGGACTTTTTTGATGAAGCAGAGGCGGATAGACGCATCCAACGAGCTACCGATTTTCTGAATATTCCTTCACCTACCAACCGAATCAAAAAAGCTGTTTACGCCCACGCGATTTATACGTGTTCAGAAAAACTGATTAAACATTTTCATCAGCTGTCTCAAAAATACGATACTTACCTGCAAATCCATGTTTCAGAGACACAAAAAGAAGTGGATGATTGCTTGCAAAGGTTTGGCTGTCGCCCTGTTGAATTACTCTATAAATGGGGCATTATGGGACCAAAAACGTTATTTGCCCACGCCGTCCATTTAAACGAGACGGAAATTGAACTGATAAAAAAAACAGGAACTGTTCTGGCGCATTGCCCCACCTCTAATTTAAAATTAGGTTCAGGCCAAATGGATTTACAAAAGTATTTAGACAGTGGTTTAAAGATTACTTTGGGAACAGACAGTGTGTCATCCAATAATTCCTTATCCATGATGTCAGAAATGAAGATAGCGGCCCTGTCGGCCAAAAATAAAGCTGATTCTGTATTGGCAGGAAAAGTAAAGGATATTTATCACTTGGCTACCCAAAATGGGTTTGAAGCCTTTAGAATTGATGCTGGCGAAATTAAAGAAGGAAAATTAGCGGACTTTATTTTAGTGGATTTGAATAACCAATTTTTACTGCCTAATAATAATCTGACTTCTAATATGATTTATGCCGCAGACAGTTCCAGTATTACAGATGTTTTTTGTGATGGAAAACCAATTATGAAAAACAAGATTATCCCCAACGAAGCTGAAATCATTTCTGATTTCAAACGTGTGTGCAAACAATTAAATGCAGATAAATAAAACCACACCTTATTTGATTTTAGAATTCAGAGCTTTTTGTAATTTTATGGTTTGATCTAAAGTCCAATCAACTCCAGCCACCGATTTATCAAACACAGAATCTGCTATTCCTAATTTAGGAATTTTATGATCAAAGAAATAATCCGTCATACTTTCTGTTATTCCTAAAGTCTTTTTGGCAATTCCAGCTGAACAATCAAAACCATATTTAACAGCATAAGTTGATAACAAACTTAAAAAAAGAAGTGTTTTTGCTGTTGTCTTTATTGCTTTTTTATTCACGAAAACCTCGCTTACCCATTGCCACGCCCCATTTGACGTCTCCACATAATACTTAATTCAGTATCTAATTTTCTGGTATCTTTATCTTTACGTGCTTTTTCAAGAGACACTTTTAATTTTCTTTCTTCTTCTCTTGATGGATAAGGTTGATGTCGAGTCTTTTTCATATTTTTCTCCTGACCTTTATATTATACATCAAATTATTTTTTTTGCAACAAAAAATCCCCCGCTTTCAAAGCGAGGGATCTTTTTTGAACTATCAAAAGTTATTTGATAATCTTGGACACTGTACCAGCACCGACTGTGTGGCCGCCTTCACGAATAGCGAAGCGCAAACCTTCAGCCATAGCCACAGGCACAATCAATTTCACTGTCATCTTGGTATTATCGCCAGGCATGACCATTTCTGTACCAGCTGGCAATTCAATTGTACCAGTCACGTCAGTTGTACGGAAGTAGAATTGAGGACGATAGTTCGTAAAGAACGGAGTATGACGTCCACCTTCATCTTTATTCAGAACGTAGCATTGAGCTTCAAATTCTGTGTGTGGTGTAATGGTGCCAGGGGCAGCCAAAACTTGACCACGTTCCACTTCTTCACGTTTTGTACCACGGAGCAACACACCGATGTTATCACCAGCTTCCCCTTGATCCAACAACTTACGGAACATTTCAACACCTGTAACAGTTGTTTTTTGAGTTGGGCGAAGTCCCACGATTTCAACTTCTTCACCGACTTTGATGACACCT
This sequence comes from Alphaproteobacteria bacterium, assembly GCA_045617605.1. Lineage (GTDB taxonomy): Bacteria > Pseudomonadota > Alphaproteobacteria > CAAHEQ01 > UBA3637 > UBA3637. The sequence goes on from JAZLIX010000005.1 coordinate 4,862, forward strand.
TGTTCCACACGACCGGTCACCACAGTACCACGACCAGAAATTGAGAACACGTCTTCAATTGGCATCAAGAAAGGTTTGTCCACTGGACGAGCTGGTTGAGGAATGTAAGAATCAACAGCATCCATCAAAGCCATGATAGCATCATGTCCCATCTTTGGATCACCGCCATCCAAAGCGACTTTAGCAGAACCTTTGATGATAGGAATTTCATCCCCAGGGAATTGATAAGAGGACAATAAGTCACGAACTTCTTGTTCCACCAATTCTAACAATTCTGGGTCGTCCACCATATCCATTTTGTTCAAGAACACAACGATAGCTGGCACACCGACCTGACGAGCCAACAAAATGTGTTCACGTGTTTGAGGCATTGGACCATCAGCAGCAGACACCACTAAGATAGCACCATCCATCTGAGCAGCACCAGTGATCATGTTTTTCACATAGTCAGCGTGTCCCGGACAGTCAACGTGTGCATAGTGACGTTTTTCTGTTTCATATTCCACGTGGGAAGTGTTAATAGTAATACCACGAGCTCTTTCTTCAGGAGCTTTATCAATGTTAGCATAGTCAACGAAAGCAGCAGCGCCTTTTTCGGACAATACTTTTGTAATAGCAGCTGTCAATGTTGTTTTACCATGATGAACGTGACCAATAGTACCAATATTGCAGTGTGGCTGATTTCTTTGGAATGTTTCTTTAGTCATTTTTTATTTACCTTTTTCATTTACTGATCAGTCAATGAAATCCTTTCGGATTTCGGTTAATCGTTTATTAAAGATGTTTTCTCATCCTGATGAACCCCAAATGGAAATTGATGCTCATCTGTTTTTGGAGCGGGCGATGGGAATCGGACCCACGTATTCAGCTTGGAAGGCTGCTGCACTACCATTGTGCTACGCCCGCATCTTTCATGTCAGAAAGCTTGGGTATTATACACCAGTTTTTTTGACTTGTCAAGAGGAGATTTATAATGAAAATAAGCTCCCTAAAAACAGGATTGACAAACAACATCTTTTCAGATAATTTGAACATTGAAAGGAACAAAATATGAAACTTTACCACTACATCCCCAAAGAAAATGATGTAAAAAACTGTGGTATATTATCTGTTTCAAAATTACCCCAAGAATTATTAAAATATGGTAAAAGAATTAAATCGAATCAACCAACAGAAATAATGACTTGGCTGGAAAAAACTTTTCCGGGGCGCAGCCGAGCCATTTCTGCTCTGACCGAGCCTGTCGGGTGGCAAGGGAACGACCCTATGCTTAAGGAATGGTTGGACACAAAACAACTGGTTACAATTGATTTTCCAAAACTTCTTAAAAGCGGTCTTATAGAATCCATCTGGTGTAAAGAAGGGTCAGAAGCTGGCGGCGTCAATGAAAAATTTTACCAAGTTCAACCAGAACAAATCAAAACTACCCCTCTTGATTGGAAGAAATGCTCACAAGAAAAAGGACTGTTTTTCGGTGTTATTCGGCACTATTTATTAGTAATGAAAGAAGGCTATATCCCAACGGAATTTCTTACCGTATACGAAAAGGTATAGCATCCTTAGGATTTTAAATCCGTCCTAAAATTTCCTTACTCCGTTTTAACCATGCTTGATATTGATCCCAATCGGCTTGAATTTCATCCTTTAATTCAGGGTGTTGTTTATAAAAGGAAACAACAGCCTTTTGAACCAAAAAAGGATCATCATTTTTTTGGATATTATCCCATGGCAAAGCCTGAATATTTGACTCCCCCGTTTTAGGATTATAATGTACCTCTCCAATTGAAACAGCGTTTTCAAATGGAATCTGGTTATTTCTTAAATAATCCCTGTGAGAACATTCACGATTTTTGGCATCACGAAATTGACTTTTAGCCCAAACAACAACATCAAACGAACCATTTTTAGAAAGTGTAACATAACGCATAAAAAACTCCTTTATTAAATAAGAACAGATCTATTATACCATAAATGTTTATTTTTAGCAAATAACTTATTATCACAGGATAATTTTATAATGTGTGGATATTCTGTCCTTTTAAAAATAATGGGCCCCTTCCATGCGCAATCACTTTTGTTGGTCTTCCCCAATTTGGATTAACGGCTTTTGTCTCAGGAATTTCAATTCTTTTTCTTTTTTCACCAAAATCAAAAGGAATAGTCCAGCCTTGCCGTGGTGGTTTATCTAAATCAAATTTACTATAAATCGGCTTTCCTAATGTTTTTCCAGCCAAAGCATTATCATAACATTTCTGCACTTCACTAAATATCTTTTTCATGTGTGGAGGAAAATCTATAATACATAAAAAACAAGGATCCACCAAATACCGAAAAGAACTCTGGCCAATCTTATAATGTTTACCCACCAAATCTTCCTCTTTTTTTGGTTTGTAATTTAAAATATCGACAGTTGGTTTCCATTGAACTCCCACAAAATCACTTTGACGAATATCATTATCTCGATGAAACGGATAAAGGTATAAAGCATACTGCAAAGTATCTGCCATAACAAGAGGTTTCTGCTCACTTGTTTTTCCCAAAAATTTTATCGTATCATCAGAAAGATTTTCCATTTTCTGAAAAACTTCATTTCTAATTCCACCTGGCCATTGAATATGCATAGTGCGTGTCATTGCTGCCATATAAGCTAACCCATTATCCATTTGAACAAGCAACGTTAACGGCTTTCCTTCCATTGCCATTGTACAATTCGTTGGATTACAATGCGAAGTTCCAATAAAATCATTCACAATCAATTTTTCTTGAGCCTCTGTTAACGGAAAACGACTGATTTTCTTTATATTTGCAGGCTGAATGACCAAACGCCCCAAAAACATTTCTTCCACTTCTTCATCTATTTCTTTTTTAGAACGAACTCGCTTTGTTGATAAAGCCGTATTTTCTTCTTTTTTATTTCTATCATATATCTGAGCAAGTGATTTTGAAATATCTTCTAACAAACCATCTTCAGTAACACCATCCATAAGAAACTCCTTTATTAAATAAGAACAGGCCTATTATATCATGATAAGACAAAAAAGGCAATGTAACCAAAACAAGGGCTGGTATCCCACGGACTTAAAAATATTTTTGAAGGCCTTTTATTTTTGAAATTTTATTTTCTACATAACCTATAAGAGGAGCATAAATAAAAATC
>JAZLIX010000006.1:0-3212 GCA_045617605.1 Alphaproteobacteria bacterium
ATTCAAATGATATTTTTAACATAACAAATCTTAGTGATTTGCCAGAAGGTATGAAAAAAGAAGTAGAGAGTCGGAAATATGATGAGTTTGAACAAAAGATTCTTGAACTTTTTCATATTGCAAACCGTCCTCTTTCAATTAATGAAATAATGGTTGCTTTATATAGAAAATATAATGTCAATAAGAACCGCAGACAAGTTATGAATAAACTTTATCAAATGGCTTCTCCAAGTAATGCTATAGCTGAAATTTATAGCATTAAAAAAGGAGTGTATAACTTAAAACAAAAGGAGGCATCAAATGAATAGAAAATAAAAAAAGGGGTATATCTAAACACCCCTTTCCGAAAAAGTCTTATAGAAAACCTTTCCTAACGCGAATGTCATTATAAGACTTTTTCTCCTAACTGTCAATATTTTTTTATATTGGCCATGTTTAATTTTATGACAAAGGAGAAAGCAATGGAAGATTTGATTCCTGAAGGATATAGGGTTATATATTGTAGATATATACACAAAAATAACCGTATTATATATCCTAAGAATGCAAAATATTTTCGTTTTCTTGTAAAAGAAAAGTAATATTAAAACAAGACTCCACTATCCTCGGATAGTGGAGTTTTAATAAAATACAAACAATATGATTAAATTCCGTATCCAGAGCAAGTATAGTTTTTGCGGATTCTGAAATAATGTCCGCAAAAGGTCCATTAGTTGGGAAATAGCGGACAGCCCGATGGAAGTTTAGAATTTATACGGGCATTTTTAATTTTTTTTAACAAAGGCCGCTGACGCAGAGAAAAATCTGCGATATACTAAACTTCGTTCAGACAACTTTAACCAAAGGAAACAAAAATGAAGTTTTTATATGCCCGTTGTTCCACTCAACAACAAAACCTTGACCGTCAATTAACGGAAACAGAAAAATATGACCGAGTCTATATGGAAAAAGTATCGGCTAAATCCAAAGATAGACCGGAACTCCAAGCCCTTTTATCCAATCTTCGTGCAGGAGACCAAATAGAAGTTCATTCTCTTGACCGCTTGGCTCGTAATTTAAAGGACCTGTTATCCATAGTTGAGGAAATCCAAAGGAAAGGATGCTCTGTGTATTTCTTGAAAGAAAACTTAAAGTTTGAAGCAGGAAGCACAGACCCTTTCCAAAAGATGACACTTTCGTTATTGGGAACGTTTGCTGAGTTTGAACGTTCAATCTTATTAGAAAGACAAAAGGAAGGTATAGCTATTGCTCAAGCCAAAGGAAAATATCGCAAACCACACATTAAAAAACTAAATCCTGTGGATATTGAAAGAGTTCGTCAAGATAAAGCAGATGGGATGAGACCCAAAGATATTATTGCCAAATATAAGATTGGACGTTCCACATTGTATGAATACCTACAGTTGAATTAGTTGATATTCTGGACTTTTAAGACCTTTTGTGCTATAATGTAGCCATTCTTAACAAATTTGGAGAATGGTTATGAAACTGGAACGTCCCAACTATTTTAGTGATGACGACTTACAGATGGAACTATTATATGGTCCGGATGGTGAGTTCACCCGACCACAATGTGTAGATTTTTAAAAAGGATACTCTACTTCTTTTGTTCTGCATCCCATTCGGATTTTAATTTGGAAAAAACATTTTCATCTCTATAATCTTGAAAGTAATCCGCCCATGCAGCAGCTCTTATGATTCCATCCAAATGGTAGCCACATCTTTTGGGGACATTTAAGGAACGTATATTCCGAGTATCAGTACGAATTTGAATACGATTAACTCCTTGTTTAAAGACGGTTTTTTCTATAACACGAACCGCTTCTGTCATGTACCCATGTCCAACAGCTTCGTCAATCAGCCAATAACCGATTTCGGATGTTTTGCTTTTTTCGTCATATTTGAAAAAATCAATAAGGCCAGCAAAAGCTTTAGTATCTTTATTTCTAATAATGTAAGCAAAACCACTTCCTTCTTCCCAATGCTTTTGAACCCAATTCACCAAATACTTATATTCATCTTCAGGATGTTTAACTTTATCTGGCCATGGTAGCCATTGACGCAAGGTTGGATATGAAGGGGTTGCTTTTTTAACAATCTCTGTTGCCAATGCAAAAGAAGGTGGATATGCCGCTTCCAATATAATACGATCTGATTTGATTTTTTTAGGCATCTTTAACATGTTAATTTTCCCTTCAATTAAGTTTTTTTAACTCGTTATCCATGAATATGCTATGATAATAGCAGAAATTTAAACTGATTACAACCTTATTATTTTTTCTTACAAATATAAAGCAAATGCGAGCTAAAGCCTTGTTGATCTAGGCGTTCACATGTCATAAAGTGCCAATCCAAAAAAGCCTGATAATCTTTTTTAGATAACTGTTCCACCCATTCACTCATTGCTGGGGCTAGAATCACATTTACCTTCTTCAACTGCTATCATAAGTGGTGTTTCCCCATGGTCATTTTTACTATTCACATCCCCACCCATATCAATTAACTGTTCAACTTGTTCTCCTTTCTTAAAGTAGTTCATGGCAAACATAAATGGGGTTGTGCTTATTGGCCCATAAGGTTCGTTTAAATCTGCACCGGAATCCACCAATGCTTTTATCATCTTCAGGTTTTTATCTTCTATTGCTTGTATGAGTTGTGCTTGTAAATCCATGGTATTCTCCTTTTAAAGTTATTTATGGAACAAATCATCTGTAAATACCTTATGATAGAGTCTCATAACTCTTGAACCGTTGATGTCTCTCAGTATGTAATATTGCTCAAGATTTGCTTGAAAGTTATGTTTTTCCATTGTTTTGAAAACATACATAACGGTTTCTGTGTTCACCTTATTTAAAAGACGAAACAGGTATTTAAACTCACGCTTATTATTTAAATGTAAGCTGTAATATTTGTATTTAAACAAGAGTTGCACCATTATATCCAGATTTAGCTCACAAAACTGAAGTATCCATGAGAGTGGTTGATTGTTGAAGGATTTGTTGATATCAGCACCTTTTAATAAAATCTCCACCATTTCCATATCGGGATGAAATGTGGCAAATTGTGTTAAAGGTGTTTCTTCTTTCCGGCAACCCTCTTTACCAAGGATTGCTTCTTTAATTTGTTGTTTATTCATTAATATTCTCCATTCCAGAAAAAGACGTTATTCTCATAGAAAAAGTCCCACTCACCTACGGGACAATCCGTATAGG
>JAZLIX010000007.1:0-16130 GCA_045617605.1 Alphaproteobacteria bacterium
CAGAATTTATATTTGATTTGACCTGTTTGGAGTCAAGTTGCACTTTTCCAACAAATTGAGCATTTTTTATACCATTTTCACTTAACTTTAAATCCCGTTGTAAAATCCATTTAAGAAATGAATCCAAATTTTCAGTTTGGAATTGTATATCAGCATCCAATTTTTCATCTTTTGGCATCCATGTTCCTGTTAAATCAAATGAACTATTAAAAGGAAGTTGAGCAGTTAAATTAGAAAAAGAAATTATTCCATTTTCAATATGTCCTTGTGCAAGTCCTTGTGTTAAAGATTGATTATAGACTTTTGCTTCTTCTATTTCAATACGAAAATCTGTATTTAACTTGTTAAAAAAAGAGTTATTAGACAAATTTGATAAAAGAGTTTTCCATTGTTCATAATTTACATTTTTAATGACAAAGGTCTTCATTTTTTGTTGTGTTTCTTCATTTAATTGGTCCCCTAAGAAAAATGAGGTTTCATTATCCCCTTTTCCTTGTCGCACAGTAAAACTGTCAAAAATCGTTTTATTGGTCATTACTTTTAATGTAAAACTACCTACCAACGATCCAGTTGGCCAGTGTTTAATACCAATATTTTGAAAGAAAAGACTCGCATTATCACTACCTATAACACCTGATAAAGTTAACCAATTTTCTGCTTTTTCTGTATCTTGAACAATAGTTCCATTTGTTTTAATAGTTGTTTTAGATGAAACATCTGCTAAATTTAAGGTTATAGGTAAATCTTGTGAAAGTTCAATTTTACCGACAGTCATTTCTATCTTTTGTGGTTTATCTGCCATTAAAAATGTACCTGAAAATGAAAATGGTCCATATAAGGAAGAAACTGATCCTGTCCCCATAATTCCATTAAAAATGGCTTTTTCACCAGAAACGATATTATCATAGGTAAATGTACCATTTTTAATTTCAACTTCGTTAATGGTCAAAGAAAAATCATTTTGTCCATTTAAAAAAGTGGGGTCAATATTCTGTGTTGCCTTAAACAGAATTGGAAAATCAAAATTTGTTTCATGTTGGCGCATGCGTTCCAATAATAAAGAGGGGTTTTCTAGTACAACTTTTTTAATAACCAAAGGTTCTTTAAATAAAGAAGACCATTCTATTTCTGCACGTATTTGTTCAACTGTAAACATATAAAGCGTTTTACTATTTGCTTGATTAGCAAGCGATAAATTTGAAACAATCAAAGTTGGGAAAGGAGTCCATGTCAAAGAAACAGGACCTGTAATTTCAACTGTACGCCCTGTCATTTGAGACAAATTTTTAATAATTCTTTCACGATATGCTTCAGCATTAAAAGAATAGGAAAACCAAGCTACAAATCCCCCCAAAAAACACAATATCAATAAAAAAAAGACAATTAAAAACTTTTTCATATTTTCTCCCTTTTGCTTCCAGTATATTCATTTTTTTTTTATTTGCAAAGATTTTTTTTATTCTTGCAGTTTTTTTAATTTAAAAGTATAATTTTTTGTATGGAATACACAAAAGATAAGTTTTTAGGTGATAAAGTCTTATTAGAACAATCAAAAGAAGGCTTACGAGCAACTTCTGACTCTGTTTTGGTATCCGCTTTTGTTCCTGTTAAAAAAGGAGAAACAATTTTAGATGTTGGTGCAGGAAATGGTGTGATTGGGTGTTGTATTAACGCCAGAGTCCCTTGTCAAATAACTGCTATTGAAATTCAAGAATCTTTATGCAACCTTACTCTAAAAAATGCCAAAATCAATAATTGTTCATTAAAATTGATTCAATATGATATTTTTTTAGATACAGATCCTTTAAAAGGGCAGTTATTTCACCATGTTGTAACAAATCCACCTTTTTATGAAAATTCAAAAAATACCCGTCAAAATCCCGAGCAAAAAAAAGCATTTGTTCAAGATTTTGATTTAAAAAAATGGTTAGAATACTGTTTGAAACATTTACGGGCAAAAGGCAGTTTTAGTCTGATTCATCGTCCAGAAATGTTATCCGAAATTTTGCCAGTTTTATCCAAGAAACTTGGCAATATTGAAATTTATCCCATTGTTTCAAAAGAAGGAGAAAAAGCTAATCGTATTTTAATTCGTGGCTTTTTAAATAACCGAGGAAAATTAGCCCTTCATTTTCCTTTAATTATGCATACTAAAGAAGGAAAAAGAACTGAATTAGCAGAAAAAATCTTACGTTTTGGAAAAGCGATTTGATATTTTCTTGATTTTTTGCTACAGTGGTTGTATAAGAAATAAAAAAAGGAGATGAAATGCATATTTTTGTTTTTGAAGGTGATTTGCCCGATGATATTAAATTTCCAAAATCTGTTGCTATTGATAGCGAAACAACAGGGTTAGATATTGTCAATGATAAACTCTGTCTGGTTCAGATTGGGGACGGAAAAGGAAATGCGTGGTTAGTTCAAATTCGGGAAAATATCCCTTGCCCTAATTTAAAAAAATTACTAACTAACCCAAAAATTTTGAAAATTTTTCATTTTGCCAGATTTGACATTGCTAAAATCAAAGCAGCTTTGGGGATTATTGTGAACCCCGTTTATTGTACTAAAATTGCCAGTAAGCTGACACGACCAGAAGCCGAAAAACACTCTTTGAAAAACTTATGTGAAGATATGTTGGGTATCCAGTTAGATAAAGAGCAACAATGCTCTGATTGGACAAAAAAAGAACTGGCTCCTGAACAAATTCACTATGCTGCTAACGATGTCATGTATTTGCACGCTTTAAAAACAAAACTGGATGTTTTATTAAAAAAACAAAAGAAAGAAGAACTAGCCGCTAGTTGTTTTTCTTTTTTACCCTCTCGGGCTGAATTAGATTTAATGGGGTTAGATAATCCTGATTTATTTTCTCATCATTGAAAGGATTTTTAGATGTTACCGGAAGAAATTAAGCAAAGTGCTATTCATACTCTGACTGCAGAAAAAAAAGCGTTAGAATTGATGATTCAAAATGTGAATGATAATTTTGTCAAAGTTGTACAAAAAATTTATTCTTTAAAAGGTCGTGTCATTGTTTCAGGTATGGGAAAACCAGGACACATCGGTAAAAAAATTGCAGCTTCATTGGCTTCCACTGGAACACCAGCCTTTTTTGTTCACCCTGCTGAAGCCAGTCATGGTGATTTGGGGATGCTAACAAAGGATGACTTAGTTTTATGTTTGTCAAATTCAGGTGAAAGTAAGGAACTTTTTGACATTATCAACTACACCAGACGCTTTGGTATTTTTCTGGTAGCCATTACCAGTGCACCAGAAAGTACGTTAGGTAAAGCTGCTGATTTAGTTTTACAAATTCCAGATAAAAAAGAAGCTCCTGAGGCTTGTCCTTTTAATATGGCACCAACAACATCTATGATTGCCACATTAGCTATGGGAGATGCTTTAACTGTTGCTTTAATGAATGTCAGAGGTTTTACAACCGAACTTTATCATGACCGTCATCCAGGTGGAAAACTGGGAAATATCTTGGTTAAAGTGCAAGATATTATGGCAAAAGGAGAAGCAATTCCAACAGTTCTAACAGGAACAAAAATGGCAGAGGCTTTGATGGTTATGTCTAAGAAAATGCTCGGTTGTTTGGGGATTTTAAATTCTGATAACCGTTTGATAGGGATGATTACAGACGGGGATTTACGTCGTCACATGAGCAATGATTTAATGAATAAATCTGTCGATGAGGTGATGAATCCAAATCCAACCAGTATTTTTGGAGATTTACTTGGCTCAGAGGCCTTAAATATTATGCACAGTAAAAAAATTACCAATATCTTTGTTGTGGATAATGATAAACACCCTGTTGGTTTAATTCATATGCATCATTTATTACAAGCTGGAGTCGCTTAAATGCTCTCATCACTCAATCAATTACAAAAACATACTCGTCGTGTTTTAATCACAAAACGCACTTTACCTGTGTTTGCTTTTTTATTGATTGCTCTTATTATTATTTGGCCTCTATTTAAGGAAGAAAAAAATTCTTTTTCATTGGGTGTTTCATCTTCTAGTCCTTCTAAAGGGGCTAAAATGGATATGAAAAATATACGTTTTTTTGGATTGAATACCAAAAAATTACCAATGACTTTAACAACTCCAAAAATCAATGAAGTAGATTCAACAACCCATAAAATGAGAATGGAGACTCCAATTGCTACCTATCAAATGGCGAATAATGAAGTTTTAACCATACAAACACCTTATGCATTAATTTTACAAGAAAATCAAACAGTCCTTTTTGAAGATAAAATAGACATTACTTCTACCTCTGGATATACTTCCAATACTAGCCACATTTTATGTGATTATACTCAAGGAACAGCAGATTCAGAAGAGGCTGTGTTTATAAAGGGCCCTGCTGGAAAATTGAGTGCAAAAGGACTTTGGATGGCTGAAAAAGGAAATTTAATCCTATTCAAAAAGGATGTCAAAGTTACCATTTATCAAAAAAATGAACAATTCAAAATTAATTCATCTAATGGTGCACAAATTGATCAAACTTTAAAAACGTTCACAACTTTAGGACGAACAAACATCTATCATCAAGGGAATGTGTTAGAAGCGGATAAAGTTATTACCTATTATACAGGCAATAAAAATAATCAAATCGAAAAAGTGGTCGCTGAAGGTAATGTTTCGATTGATAATGGTAAACAAAAAATGACAGGGGATAAGGGTACTTATACACCTGCTACAAAAAAGATTTTAATGGAAGGAAATGTCGTTTTATCACAAGGAAACAACAAAGTTAAAGGCGACAAAGCTAGATTGAACTTAGTAAATGGGGAAAGTGATTTAAAGGCTTCGTCAGGTCGCATTAAAGGTCAACTGATTCCAAACAAATTAAAAGGGGATAAAAAATGAATAAGAATGAAACTGGATTAGAAATTAAAAATTTAAGTATCAGTTATAAAAAACGAATGGTTTTAAAGGATATTTCCTTATCTGTTAAAAAGGGAGAAGCTATTGGATTGTTGGGGCCAAATGGTGCTGGAAAAACAACTAGTTTTTATTGTGTAACAGGATTGATTTTTCCGAACAAAGGACAAATTTTATTAGATGGAGTAGATATTACACATTATCCAGTTTATCGTCGAGCTCGAATGGGAATTGGCTATCTGCCACAAGAAGCCTCTATTTTTAGAGGATTAAATGTTGCTGACAATATTCGGTCTGTTTTACAACTGAATGAAAAAAATCCAGATAAAGTAGAACAGGAATTAGATACTCTTTTAAAAGAATTTTCCATTGAACATTTACGTCATTCTCCTTCTCGAGCCTTATCAGGTGGAGAACGTCGTCGTTTGGAAATTGCTAGAGCTTTGGCAGGACATCCTTCTTTTATCTTATTAGATGAGCCTTTGGCAGGAATTGACCCCATTGCTGTCAGTGATATTAAAGACTTGGTAGGACAACTAAAAAATCGAGGGATTGGTGTCTTAATTACAGATCACAATGTCCGTGAAACTTTAGGAATTGTGGATAGAGCTTATATTTTACATGATGGTGTAGTTTTAAAATGCGGAACACCTGATGAAATTATAGCAGACGAAAAAGTCAGAAAAACATATTTAGGAAAAAATTTCTCACTCTAATAAAAAAGGCTTGTAAATTTTAGAAAAAACTTTATAATAACTCTCATTTAAAAGAAAGGAAATAAAATGGTCAAAAGAATTGGTATTTTAACGAGTGGTGGCGATTGTTCAGGATTAAATGCTGCTATTCGTTCTGTCGTTTTCAGTGCAATTGAACGGGGCTGGGAAGTTTATGGGATTCATAATGCAACAAATGGTTTGATTTTACGCCCCCTTGCCTATCATAAAATGAGTTTGGCTGAATTTGAATTTCCTTTTGCAACACTGGGTGGTACAATGTTAGGAACAACAAATCAAGGAAATCCTAATGTTTTTCCTAAACCAAATGGTGAAACGGAAAAATTAACTAATGAAGAAATTATTGAACGTTTTAAAGAAGGTTTGAAGAAATTACAGTTAGAAGCCTTAGTTGTCATTGGAGGAGATGGCTCAATGAACATTGTCAGTCGTTATTGCCAAGCTGCCGGTGTAGCTATGATTGGCATTCCAAAAACAATTGATAATGATGCTCCTGGAACAGATTTGGCCATTGGTTTTTCAACGGCTTGTTCTGTAGTCACTGATGCTTTGGATAAATTAAATATGACTGCAGGATCACATCAACGTGTTATGGTCGTTGAAGTCATGGGACGTGGGGCTGGACATTTGGCTTTAGAATCTGCTATTGCTGGTTTTGCTGATGTGGCTTTAATTCCTGAAATTCCTTACACTTATGAAGGGGTTTTAAATAAGCTGAAAAAAATGCGTGAAAAAGGATGCACCCATTCTTTAGTAGTAGTGGCTGAAGGTATTAAGTCCCCTGAAGGCAAGAACTCTTTTGCCACAAATGGTCGGACTTTTGGGGGAATTTCCGAATACTTTGTTGATCGTTTGTCAAAAGACGGATTTAATGTTCGTGGCAATGTTCTGGGTCATGTACAACGTTCTGGAAGTCCTGTGGCTGAAGATCGTATTTTAGCTTCAGCTTTCGGCGTACATGCTGTCGAATTATTATCTCAAAATAAGACAAATCGTGTTGTGGCCTATCAGAATGGTAAAATCACTGATATTGCATTAGAAGAAGCGCTAAAAATTGCTAATTCACCCGTTGATCCCAATGGGGAAATGGTTCATACTGCCCGTCAATTAGGAATTTATGTGGGAGAATAGTGTTCATTAGGAGATTTTGAGCTTTTAAAATGGGCTTGACAAATTGTTAAAAAAAGTATTTTATAAAAGAGTAATCTAAAAAAGGAGAAAAAAATGAAAAGATTAGTTCAATATATAAAAGAAGGAAAAGGACGTGGCTTAAAGGCTATGTTGATTTTTTCAGTAGTGGCAGCTTTATTGTTATGGGGAGCATATTATCCCGGATTAAAGCAAGTTCCTACTATGAATCCTAATTTAAAAATTGAAAACACAACATTTTTACATTTAGGGTTCATTTTTGGTAGTGTTATTTTTTCTTGGGGTTTATTTTTGTTAACAGTCGGTCTGTCTGCCCTAGTTTGCAAGTTGTTTAAATTAAACTTAAAAAAAGGGACAGTGTGGCGTTCTGCAACTGTTTCTATGATTATATTAGCTGTTGTTGTGGCATTCACCTCTTTAATCGGCGTTCTTTTGTTAAAGACATTAATGGCAATCTTACCTACCACACAAAATACAATGATGGCTTTGATTGTTTTGAATCCTGTCATCACTCTAACAATCTTTTTTGTGACTGTAGTTACACTGATTGCTTTTGCTGTCTGTGAAAATAAAAAAGAGAAATAAGTTAGTTCTTTTTTTCAATTAAACACGCGTCGCCGTAGGAAAAGAAATGATACCTTTTTTCTACGGCATGTTTGTATGCAAATTTCATTTCATCTAATCCGGCCAAAGCAGACACCAACATAAACAAAGTTGATTGAGGTGTATGAAAATTAGTAAATAAGGCATCTATAAATTTAAATTTATACCCAGGGGTAATAAAAATAGAGGTTTCCTTTGAAAAAGGTTGAATGATTCCTTTATCATCTGATGCTGATTCTAATAAACGTAATGAAGTTGTCCCAACGGGAATAATTCGCCTTCCTTCCTTTTTATATTGATTTAAGCGTTCTGACACTGCTGTTGAAATTACACCGTATTCGGCGTGCATTTTGTGTTCTTCAATATTTTCTTCTTTTACAGGTAAGAAAGTCCCCCCGCCCACATGCAAAGTCAAAAATTCACGTTTAATCCCTTTGTCATCCAATTTTTGAAAAAGTCTATCGGTAAAGTGAAGTCCTGCCGTTGGGGCGGCCACTGCCCCTTCATGACGCGCATAAATTGTTTGATAGTCGGCCTTATCCGATTCTTTCCCTCCACGTTCACGTTTGATATAAGGGGGAAGTGGCATTGTTCCCACAGTATGCAATTTTGCAAATAAATCAGCACCAGCATAATTGAATTGAACCACTACTGCCCCATTTTCTTTTTTATCCAAAACAGTAGCATAAAAATCAGGAGCTATTTCAATTTTATCATTCAGATGCAATCGACGTGAATTTTTAATCAATGTTTCCCAAGTGGATAAATCGACCTGTTTAAACAACGTCATTTCAATTTTGGCATCCCCCCTAACCCCATATAAACGGGCAGGAATGACCTTTGTATCATTAAAAACCAAAATATCTGTCGGCTTTAACAAATCAGGTAAATCCAGCATTCCTTTGTCCAACAAATGAAAGCCATTGATGTAAAGTAAACGCGCCGAATCCCGTGGGTCTGCTGGCGCATTTGCTATCAATTCTGGGGGTAAAACAAAATCGAAATCAGATGTTTTCATTAAAATTGTTCAATGTCCTCGGTCAAAATAGACATATTCCAGTCATAAGAAATTTCACCATCATCATCATTTTTATAGATGACACCCACAAATTCTTTACCAATATAGACTTCTGCAGGAGCATCCTTTGCCGATCCAGCATGAACTGTAATATCCGGATTCCAAAAAAGCTGTCTTAAGTATTGTTGAATCTTAGTCATTTCTTGTTCATTCAAAGTCATTTTCTATCCTTTCTGTTGTTTAAGCTTTATTTTTTCTGTATTTTGTGTTATTATAATAAAATGACGACAAAAAAGCAATCTTTTTCTGAAATTATCTCTATTGCACCTATGCTGGATTGGACAGATAGGCATTATCGATATATGATGCGTTTAATCACAAAACACGCTACTTTGTATTCAGAAATGGTTGCTTGCCCTGCCCTGATATTAGGAAAAAATAAAAATTTATTGTTGGACTATAATTCCGAGGAACATCCCATTATTTTACAAGTAGGAGGAAGTGAACCAAAGCTGATGGCTCAGTGTGCAAAAATGGCGTATGAATGGGGCTATGATGGTATCAATATTAATGCTGGGTGTCCTAGTCCACGTGTACAATCTGGAAAATTTGGTGCCATCTTATTAAAGACCCCTGAAGTTATTGCTGATTGTGTGGCTGAAATGGTAGCCACAACTCCTCTGCCTGTTTCTGTCAAGACACGTATTTCTTTATCTGATGTAGGTGGTGATGGTTTCCAAGAGCTTTTCTCACTGACGGATTCCCTTAAAAAAGCAGGATGCAGTCATTTGATTGTTCACGCCCGAAAAGCAAAACTCAACTGGCGTCCCAAAGAAAATCGATTAAAACTGCAGGTCAATTATCCATTAGTTTATCAACTGAAAAAATCTTTTCCGGATTTACCTATTTCAATCAATGGTGATGTGTTTTCTTTAACAGATGCCACAAAACACCTGCACCATGTAGATGGCGTGATGATTGGCAGATGGGCTTATGGAAACCCTTATGAAATGCGAGAAGCAGATAAATTGTTCTATGGCGATAATCACCCTATTCCGACACGACAAGAAGTTTTGGAAAAAATGATTGAATATGCTTCAGCTCACCCAAGACAGCTTAATAAAATTCTATCACACATGATTGGGCTTTATCGTGGACAACCCAATGCCAGTCTGTATAAACAAGCCCTGCTTTCCCGCGATTTAGATAAGCTTAAGGCTTTTTTGAAGGAGTCACAATCCCCATAGAAATAATCATCTTTAAAGCCTCATCCACAGGGATATCCAATTCTTTGACTGAAGATTTTTTGACAAATAACATATACCCTGATGTCGGATTTGGTGTCGTTGGCACATAAACAGTTAAAAAATCCCCCTTTAATTTCTTTTTAAAACCCTTATACATTGGAGCCGTCACAAAGGCAATCGTCCATTGATTTTTAGATGGATATTCCACCAAAACAGCCTTATGAAAAGCCTGAGTATTATTTCCCATCACTGTTTCAAAAACTTTTTTCAGAGCCCCATAAATCCCAGAAATCACAGGCACTCGATTCAATATTCTTTGCCCCATAACCACCAGCCATCGACCAACATAATTAGCGGTCAACATACCAACTAAAATCAAGAAAACCAACAGAATTAAAACCCCTAAACCAGGTAAACCGTAAGGAAGATAAGTTTCTGGATTATATTTAGCAGGAATCAACTTTGTTGCCCAACTATCCAACCATAAAAACAACTTGACCGATAAATAAAAGGTAATCGCAATTGGTGCTGTCACCAAAATTCCCGTAAACAAATAGCTTTTTAATGTGTGTTGTTTTTTTGTTTTAACCATTTTTCCTCCTTATATAGTTTTTCCTGTATTCAAATTAGAGTTAATAGTACTATTTGTCCCTGTTGTTAAACATTTTTTAAGACTTGAAGTAGCTTGCTGTATAGATTGTTGCATTTTTCTAGTTGCTTGAAAAGCCTGTAACCAAAAATATTTCAATGTGTTATCATCTGATTCATCTGCGTTCCAAAGTGCTTTTTCTGTATATGCTTTTTGCATTTTTGGATCATAAATCCATTTGATAAATTGAACTTGGAACCATTTGTCATATCCATGAATAAAAGCATAGCGTTTAGCATCCATTTCAAATTCGTAATAAGTATTTCCTTTTATTTTATAATAGCAAATAGTTTGTCTAGCCTCTTTATCTAATTTTGAGGCAATATTGATGGATACTTCATCTTGAGGCCATGCCCCATAATAAAAAGTATTATCAGGATTAAGTGGAACAGTTTTATGTTTATTAATTCTGATAGTACCAGCTTGATCCCCTTTTGGTAAATGCATGACCTCTGGAGATCGAGTCATTATAAGCTGGACACATTTTTCTTGACCATATAAAAAACTTGCTATATCTGTCTTTTGACAGGTACTACCTATTCTTTTTAATGTATCAGAATCCAATATACTTACTAAAGCCATTTTCACCTCTTACTAAGAGATAACATAGATTTTTTTAAAATGCAAGAATTATAATTCCTTTACTATTTGAATAAAATCTGCCCCACGTTCTTCAAAATTTTTGTATTGATTATAACTAGGTGCACCTGGGGACATTAAAACAACTCCCCCAACAGGTGTTTTATCAAAGGCTAAGTGAACAGCTTCACGCATATTAGTTACATGGTAAGGCGTTGTAATTTTTAGCCCCGTATCGGGCAAAGCTAGTGCTAAAATTTTTCGTTCCTGAATCACCTTATTCAACCCAGTATAATCATATCCACCATCCCACCCTCCAACAATTAAAGTAATTGGTCGACCTTGAAAGGTATCTAGAGCAGCAATCACCGGCTCAGGTAAGGTAGCAATACTGTCATTAATATAAAGGACACCATTTTTTTCTGCTACTTTTTGTAAACGATGTGGAAGTGGCGTAAAGGTTTGAAAAGCCCGTTCACAATCAACAGTATTTAATCCTAATTCTTTAATAGCCTGTAAAACAACACAAGCATTTTGAGCATTGTGTGCCCCAAACAAAGGTAAAGAAGAAAGAGGAAAAAGTTTTTGATCTTCCTCATAAAAAAAGCCTTCTTTTGCCATAAAGTTAAGATGACGAATATCTATTGTCTTTTTAGCTTGATGAATCATATTCATTTTATCGGCATGGTATTTTTCCAAACTACCATGCCAAGGCAAATGAGCCGAATAAAGTGCAACTAAAATTCCAAGCTCAGGTGTCCCTATAAAATCTGCACATTGATAACTGGAAGTTTCAGCCACCACAAATTCGGGATTTTCATCCACAAAATCCAAAAGTGGTTTACCGATATTCCCCCCCAAACAGACCGTTTTCCCCAGTGTTTTAAGCGTATGAGCTAACAAAGATGAAGTCGTACTTTTCCCTTTTGTTCCTGTAATACAAATAACTTTTTCAGTCAATGGCTTATTTGACATAAATAAATTAGTATTTGAAGTTATTTTTATACCTATTTCTTGAAGTTTTTTAACCTCTGGACGGTAAAGAGACACTCCTGGCGATTTAACAACAACCTGACATTCATATAAATCGTCCAAATTTTCTTCACCGACTTCCACTATTTTTACATTTGGAATATGTTTCAAAAGAGCATTTTTTGTGGATTGACCTTCTCTACCCATTCCCCATAATGCAATTTTTTTATTCAATAATTCTGACCATTTCATTTTTTACCCCTTGTTTTTTAATTTTAAAAAGTGTAGACTGTTTTTCAGAATTTGTAAAGGAGGAAAAATGAAAAAAAATAATTTATATACAATCAAGCGGTATTTATTGATTTTTGTCCTAGCTTGTTTTTTAATTGGTATTGGATCAGTTTTGACTAAAGTTTGGCGTTTAACTCCCGAGACGCATTTTGTAGAAGCAATAAATTTACTCAGCGAAAACAAGAAAAAAGAAGCTTTAGTTCATTTTTTATTAGCCAATAAAAGTCACGATATTACTATTCGCTCAACAAGTGCTTATTATCTGGGAAAGTTATATCAGAAAGGAGCCAAGGGAATTTCAAAAAATATTCGAAAAGCAGTTTTTTATTACGAACAAGCATCTCGACTAAATGTATCAAAAGCTCAATATGAGTTAGCTTTACTTTATGATGTGGGCGACAAAATTCCTGAAAACAGGGATAAAGCAATTAAATTAATGATTGAAGCAGCTAGAATGTTACCTGAAGCAAAATATGCTTTAGCTGTGTGGATTGAACGTGGCTATTTAGGAAAACCGGATCAAGCTTGGGCTGTTGCTTTATATGAACAAGCTGCCAATGCTGGTATCACTAATGCAATGAAAAGCTTGGTTTCCATTTATCATGAAGGTTTCGGAAAATTTCCTGAAAATATACAACGTGAACAGTATTGGCACAATCGACTGAAAAGCGAAAAAAAATGATTTATCGTAAGGATTATCAAAAATCAACTTTTCAACTACCAGAAACAGAATTGACCTTTGTCTTGGACAAAACAGCGACTCGTGTATCAGCAAAATTACATTTTAAAAACGCTGAAGCTGATAAACCTATCTTTTTAAATGGGGAAAATTTAAAGCCCATTAAAATCAATCTGCCTTACACAGAAAAAGAAAATGGCATTGAGATTATTCCCCCAAGCAAAGACTTTATTTTGGAAACAGAAGTTGAAATCAATCCTGAGGCAAATACAGAGCTATCCGGCCTTTACCTATCAGATGGGCTTTTTACAACTCAAAACGAACCTCAAGGTTTTCGTCGGATTACCTATTTTCCAGATCATCCAGATGTCATGAGCCATTATCGTGTTACAATTAAAGCCAATAAAAAGGATTTTCCAGTACGCTTATCCAATGGGAATATTGTGGCTGAATCAGAAAATGAAATTACCTATGATGACCCATTTCCAAAGCCCAGTTATTTATTCGCTTTGGTGGCAGGAAAGTTAGACGTTTTAACGGATTCTTTTACAACAAAATCTGGTAAAAAAGTGGATTTATTTATCTATTCAGAACCTGGTAAAAAAGACCGCCTAACCTACGCCATGGATTCAATAAAAAAAGCAATGAAGTGGGATGAAGATGTCTTTGGGCTAGAGTATGACCTAAATCGTTTTTCCATCGTGGCTGTATCCCATTTTAATGCTGGTGCTATGGAAAATAAGTCTTTGAATATTTTTAGGGATTCTTTATTATTGGCCAGTCCTGATACCACATCCGATTTAAATTATATTGCGATTGAAAGTTGTATTGCCCACGAATATTTTCACAACTATTCGGGTGATCGTGTCACTTTACAAGACTGGTTTGATTTATCCTTAAAAGAAAGTTTGACAGTTTATCGTGATTCTGAATTTACATATGATATGCATGACCATACCACCGAACGTATGGAAGATATTTGGGAACTGCGCGCCGGTCAATTTGCAGAAGATGACGGGCCTTTAGCTCATCCCATTTTGTTGGAAAAAGCAGAATCCGTGCATAATTTTTATACTTCCACAATTTACTATAAGGGTGCCGAAGTGATTCGCATGATGCGTGAATTTGTCGGCAAAGACGCCTTTATGAAAGGGGTTAAAAATTACTTTAAGCACTTTGATGGACAAGCTGTTCGGATAGAGGATTTTATCGGAGAAATTTCCAATGCCAGTGGTCAGGATTTTTCACAATTTATGAACTGGTATCACATTCCAGGACGGCCTGTTGTCAAAATTGAAACCGATTATCAGGCTTCCAATTTTACTGTTAAAATGACTCAATTCCACAAAAAGACAGATAAGCCTTTTGTCATTCCTTTACGCTTTGGATTAGTAGGAAAAGATGGAAAAGATTTAGAAACAGGAACATTGATTTTGAAAGAGAAAGAACAGATCTGGACTTTTAAAGTGAAAGAAAAGCCTGTATTATCCATCAATCGTGATTTTTCAGCTTTAGCGGATATCGAAATTGACTATACACCCGAGGAACGCTTACACTTAATGCGCTTTGATTCTGATTTATTCAACCGCTATGAAGTAGGACATAAGTATGCAATTAAAAGCTTTGTCAAAATGATTGAGGGAGAAAAAGAAACCCCTGACAAAGAATTACTGGAAACTATGGGGGTTTATTTAAATCAGAATTTAAATCCGATGTTCTTGTCGCACGCCCTGACGTTGCCCACTAACGAAGAAATTATGAATGAGCTGAAGGAAGTGGATCCCGAAAAAATACAGTCTGTTCGCTTTTTAATGCGACGTTCTTTTGCCGAAAAATATCGTGAAAAAATTTATTCGCTTTATAAGGAAATGGCTTCTGATAAGTCCAGCGGTTTATCGGACGAGCAAATGGGAAAACGAGCCCTTAAAAATACGCTTTTATCTTATTTAGCATTGACGCCTTATTCAGGGGAAGCCCGTCAGCAATATCGCAAAGCCAACAACTTTACAGAAAGACTGGGAGCTTTATCTGTGATGGTCAACGATCAACTGGATGGCGCAAAGTGGGCTTTGAATGATTTTTACAAACGCTATGAAAACGATCCTATTCCATTGAATAAGTGGTTTATGGTACAAGCCAGAGTCCCTGTTTCAGAAACTGTGGGTGTTGTTAAAAAGCTTCTTAATCACCCCAAATTTGATATGAAGACCCCTAGCAAAGTGGGCGCTTTACTGGGGGTGTTTGGCACCAATTTAGTGGCCTTTAACACCAAGGAAGGCTATGAATTGTTGGCTGAACAAATTGCTAAATTAGATAAAATCAACTCACAAAGAGCTGCGGTTTTGGCAGAATCTTTCCGTTCCATTAAAAAGATGACCCCTGCCCTGTATGAAAAGGCCAAAAAGACTCTGACCCGATTGCGGGAGACCGCAAAGTTATCCGATTCAACGCGCGAAATTGTGGGTAAAATTTTAGACGCTTAAAAATACTGGATTTTTTATTCAAAATCCGTTATAATACCCGAAAAATTATTTTGATAATGAAAGGTAAATAAAATGTCTTATTCAGTAGAAATTGATAAAAAATGGCAAAAAAAGTGGGCCGATACAGAATTATATAAATTTGACGAAAACGCAAAAGGGAAAAAGATTTATTGTTTGGAGATGTTTTCCTATCCATCCGCAGCAAACCTGCATTGTGGGCATTGGTATAACTTTGCCCCTGTGGATTCTTGGGCAAGATTTAAACGGATGCAAGGATTTAATGTTTTTCATCCAATGGGCTTTGATGCCTTTGGATTGCCAGCCGAAAACTATGCCATAAAAACAGGTGTTCCCCCAAAGGAAACCACCAAAAACAGTATAGCTAAAATGACTGAGCAATTAAAGGGCATGGGAGCAACCTATGATTGGAATCATACCTTAAATACTTGTGATGAAAGCTATTATAAGTGGACTCAATGGATTTTCACAAAATTGTTTGAGCGTGGGCTGGCTTATCAAAAAGAAGCCCCTGTGAACTGGTGTCCCAGCTGTCAGACTGTATTAGCTAATGAACAAGTCAAAGATGGGTGTTGTGAACGGTGTAAAACCCCTGTTGTTCAAAAGAAAATGAAGCAATGGTTCTTTAAAATTACAGACTATGCTGACGAACTTTTAAAAGATATTGACGGTTTGGATTGGCCAGAAAAAACAAAGAAGATTCAAAAGAACTGGATTGGTAAATCTCATGGTTCATTGATTACTTTTGATATTGATAATGGAATGAAACTGCAAGCCTTTACAACACGTGCAGATACTCTGTATGGTTTAAGCTA
>JAZLIX010000008.1:0-10915 GCA_045617605.1 Alphaproteobacteria bacterium
GGGGAACACCGATTGGTATGTTGATTGCCCAGTTGCAATCCGAACAACCTGATTTACCTTTTTTTACAGAACCATTTACAAAATCCGATTTTGATATTTCTATTGCGGAAATTTCGGCTCTTTATCGCAGGGCAGCAGCGAATTTTAAAGAAAATGATGACTTTAAGGAAAAAGCCCGTGTCGCCACTTTTGAACTTCAAAATAAACGCTCTGGTTATATTGCATTATGGAGATTATTTCATGATAAGTCAGTGACAGCAGTCAAGGAGAATTATGACCATTTGGGTGTGGATTTTGATTTATGGAATGGGGAAAGTGATGTCAATGATATTCTGCCAAAATTGATTGAAGATTTAACAAATAAAAAAATGGCTGTTCTTTCTCAAGGGGCTTTGATTGTACCACTGGAACCTAAAAATAATCATGATCGTGCGCCTTTAATCTTGAAAAAATCAGATGGGGCGTATACTTATGCAGCGACGGATTTGGCAACCATCATTCAACGGGTGAATGATTATCATCCAGATAATATTTTATATGTGGTGGATGCGCGTCAACATGAACACTTTGAACAAGTTTTTGAAGTCGCTCATTTGGCAGGACTTGTGCCAGAAACAACCACTTTAGAACATATTCCTTTTGGGACAGTCAATGGAGCAGATGGAAAACCCTTTAAAACACGGGCAGGGGGGGTGATGACTTTGAAAGCCTTGATTGAATTAGCTGTTGAAAAAGCCAGTGAGAATATACCTACAGATGCAGACAAGTCTGTGGCTGAAGCTCAAGCACATAAAGTTGCCTTGGGGGCTCTTAAATTCCAAGATTTAAAAAATGCTCGTACGTCGGATTATATCTTTGATACGGACAATTTTACGAAATCGGAAGGAAAAACGGGGGCTTATTTGCAATATGCTGTGGCACGGATTAATTCTATCTTGGATAAGTCAGGAGTGGCTTTATCAGAAATTGAAAAAAATTCCATTATTATTTCACATCCTTTGGAACGTGAATTGGTGCTTGCTTTACGGCGTTTTCCAGAAAGTTTAACCGAGGCTTATCAACATCGGGAACCTTCTGTTATTGCAGATTATGTTTATACTTTAGCACAACGCTTTAGTACACTCTATGCAGAATTATCAATTAATGGTGAACAAGATGAATCCTTGAAAAAATCGCGTCTGAAGATAGCTTTTTTAACACGTGAAAAATTGAAGGAATCCCTGAATTTACTGGGAATTGAATGCCCTGATCGAATGCTTAAAAATTAAAACTCTTGACAAAAAATAATTTTAAGTATATAATATTCCTGTCTTGCATAAAGGAGGAAAAATATGTCAAATCTTACATACCAAGGTGTTATATTGGGCAAAAAAGGTGAAAATTTAACGGATAATGATGAAGGGCGAAAAAATCGCTTATTAAAGAGTGCTCTTGTCGGTCTTTCAATACTTAGTGCTCTTTCTATTGGCTCTTGTTGTCAAAATAAAAGGGATGCTGCTCAAGCACATTCTGAGGTTGCAGTTTTAACGGAAAAGGCATCTCATCTTCAAAAAGATGTTTCTGATTTGTCTTCTGAAAACCAGAAGTTAAAAAATTATGCTGAAGAAGCCAATAAATTTGCCATAAATATTCAGTGTCCATATACTTCTGTAGATGATTTAGAACATGTTGAAGGTGATGATGTAGAAGCTATAGAAGAAGAGAAAAGAATGAAAAAAGAATACGATAAAGCTTGTAAGGTTTTAGGTATTGATCAAATGGTTCTTGAATACTTACAAAAAGGATATACTAAGTAAGTATGTTATTAATAAAAAAAAGCCCCGATTTTTTCGGGGCTTTTGCTTATCCTAACTTGACCAGAGTTTCTTGCAATTTTTGTAGAGCAGTTTCGGTTTCGGCAAGCTTTGTCCGCTTGTCTTCAATCACTGCAACCGGTGCTTTATCCACAAAAGCCTTGTTGGCTAACTGGGTTTTTAACCGTTCAGCAAAACCTGCCAAATTGGCAATTTCTTTGTTCAAACGTTCTTTTTCTTTTGGAATATCAATGATACCTGTTAAAGGAATCAAGATTGTAATTCCGTCAACGACTAAGGTAATAGCACCTGTTAAATTTTCAGCAGGGGCGACATCCATTTTTTCAATGCGTGCCAAAGCAAATAAGGTGGCTTCATTGGCTTTGAAAACCGCCCATTGAGCTTCTGTTGCGTCCTTTAAATAGACACAGAGTTTTGCAGAAGGGGGAACATTAACTTCAGCCCGTGCAGAACGAATCGCCCCGACAAACTCAATGACTTTTTCAAAATCTTGACTGGCTTTTTCATTTTCAAATGCCTTTAAATCAGGCCAAGCCATTTCGGCAATCATCTGTGTTCGATTGGCTGTTTTGTCCCAAATTTCTTCAGTGACAAATGGGATGAATGGTTGTGCCATTTTCAGCAAGCATTCCAAAGTAAAACCGGCCACTTTACGTGTCTCGGCAATAGCTTTTTCATCTGTGCCATAGAAAATAGGTTTCACTGCTTCCAAATACCAGTCGCAGAAAGTTCCCCAAATGAAATGATAAAGGGCATTGGAAGCGTCATTAAAAGCATAAGTTTCTAAAGCCTTTTCAATTTCTTTAGCTGTTTCAGCGCACTTTGTTAAAATCCATTTATTGACAGGTTGACTGACTTCTTCAGGTTTTAATTCAGCCCCAAACACAGCTTGATTCATTTCGCAGAATCTAGCGGCATTCCAAATTTTTGTGATAAAGTTACGATAGCTTTCAACACGGCTTTCACCCATCAAAACATCACGACCAGAACCGGCCTGAATCAGCAATGAAAAGCGTAAAGGATCTGCCCCAAATTTATCACACATGAGTAATGGGTCAATTCCGTTTCCTTTAGATTTGGACATCTTTTGTCCCTTTTCATCACGTACTAATCCATGCAAATGGATATGACGGAAAGGTACTTCTTTCATGGCATACATGGACATCATCATCATACGGGCCACCCAATAGAAAATAATATCAAATCCTGTAATCAACAGCGAGGTTGGATAGTACCGTTTTAAATGAACAGTTTCATCCGGCCAACCCATCGTTGAAAAGGCCCACAACCCAGAAGAGAACCAAGTATCCAACACATCGGTATCCCGTACCAGTTCCACTTTTTTACCATAGTGTTTTTCGGCCACAGCCAAAGCTTCTTCTTCTGTTTCTTCACAGAAAATAGTTTTGTCTGGTCCATACCAAACAGGCACTTGATGCCCCCACCACAGTTGGCGTGAAATACACCAAGGTTGAATATTGTTCATCCATTCAAAATAGGTCTTTTCCCAGTTTTTCGGAATGAATTGAGTTTTACCTTCTTTGACAGCATCAATAGCGGCCACTGCTAATTTTTTGGCATTCACAAACCATTGGTCAGTCAGCCATGGTTCAATGACAACATCAGTTCTGTCGCCATGTGGAATTGTCATTGGATTAGGTTCTTCGTGATCATAAAGCCCTAAATTTTGAATTTCCTCTAACACCAAAGGACGTGCTTCCAATGGGGTCATACCACGATATTTTTCTGGCACATTTTCGTTTAAATGGGCATATTGATCTAATAAATTGACCAAGGGGAGATTGTGGCGCTTTCCGACTTCAAAGTCATTAAAGTCATGTGCAGGTGTAATCTTCACCGCCCCCGTTCCCTTTGTTGGATCGGCGTGTTCATCTGCCACCACAGGAATTGGCTTGTTGATAATAGGAATAAGAACATTTTTACCAATTAAATGTTTATAACGTTCATCATCGGCACTGACAGCCACAGCAGTATCCCCGAACAAAGTTTCAGGACGGGTTGTACCGACCATAATAAATTCTTTTGGATTATTTTCAACAGGGTATTTAAAATACCACATTTTCCCGACAGTTTCTTTTTGAACCACTTCCAAATCGGAAATAGCTGTCTGTAATTTTGGATCCCAGTTCACTAAACGCTTGTCTTTGTAAATCAGTCCATCCTTATACATTTTAACGAAGATTTTACGTACAGCCCTGGATAAGCCTTCATCCATCGTAAAACGTTCGCGAGACCAGTCACAGCTGGAGCCCAACCGTTTTAATTGATGAACAATTTGACCGCCGGATTTGGCTTTCCATTCCCAAACACGTTCCAAGAATTTTTCACGACCTAAATCATGGCGAGAAAGTCCTTCTTTTGCCAACATCCGTTCCACTACCATTTGGGTTGCAATACCGGCGTGGTCAGTTCCTGGTTGCCATAAAACATCAAAACCGGTCATCCGTTTAAAGCGACATATCACGTCTTGTAAAGTGTAATTTAAGGCGTGTCCAATATGTAAGTTACCTGTAACATTTGGGGGGGGAATAACAATAGAAAAAGCGGGTTTATTTGATTCTGGATGACAAGCAAATAAATTCTTTTCTTGCCACTTTTGAGCAATTTCAGATTCTCTCTCTTGTGTGTTGTATGACTTTTCTAACATTTTGACACTCCTTAAAATAAAAAATATACCATTTATTGTACGAAAAAATGCCCTAAAAGTCAATACTTTTATCTAGGCATGACCCATTATTTGTAAAAGAGGGGTAAAAACAAAAATGATTTGACTTTCTATAAATAATTTTCTAGGATTAATCTTATGAGTTTAAAAGAAACATTAAAAAAAGCTTCTCGTAGTACCCGATTTTTTCATCGGCAGGCGTATCGTCGGTTGGGTTTGTGGCACTTACACAGACAGATAGATATTTCTTTGGCTTTAATGCTTTTGTTGTGTATTATCAGTTTTCCTATTTTAATGAAATGTTCTTTCAAAAAGTTGCCCACAGAAACAGAGCCAGAAGTGGTAGAGGTTGTTCCCGAAGAAGAATTGACGCCTATTGTTGAGAATGAAGATGTTCATGAGGATTTAGGGGACGCTCCTGTTGAAGCTGAAGTCCATACTTCTTTAAGTGAATTAGAAAAGAGGGTGCAATTGGGTGAATTAAAAATGGAAATGAGAACCCTCCAAAAAGGTGAAAGCTTGTTGGGTATTTTAAGTCAAGAAAAAGTACAGGCCGTGGAACGTATGGAAATTGTGGATTCATTGGAATTATTACTGAATCTCAAAAGTATGAAACCCGGTATGAATATGATGTTGTTTAAAGATGGCGATAATTTGGTGGGGCTTTCTTTGGCAGTGAAAGAAGGGGAAAGTATTTCTGTTTTAAAGGAAGTGGATGGATCATGGACACCTTTTTCGCACGCAGGTAGGGTTGAAACAAAAACAGTTCGGTGGGAAGGAAAGGTGGAACGAACTTTTTCTGGTTCGGCTCAAAAGGTTGGTGTTCCTGATAGTTTGGTCAGTCAAATTATCAATGCTTTGGATGGGGAAATTGATTTTTCATCAGATATAAAGGCGGGGACTGCTTTTGATGTCATCGCAGAATATAAAGAAACTGAAGGAGGATTAGAAATCAGTTCTAAACAGCTGGTCTATGTTGGATTATCTAATGGTAAAATTGATATTCATCGATATGCTTATACCCCCAAAAATGGGGCCAGTGGGTTTTATGATGCGAAAGGTCGCAGTGTTAGTAAGCAAATTATGAAGCGTCCCTTAAAGGCAAAAGCACGAGTTTCCTCATCTTTTGGTACACGTTTTCATCCTATTTTAAAATATAAGATTTTTCATAAAGGTGTTGATTTGGCTGCGCCAATGAATACACCAATTATGGCTGCTGCTGATGGTAAAATTACTTTATTGGGGCGTAAGGGGGGATACGGAAAATATATCAGTATTACACATGCTAATGGTTGGAAGACTGCCTATGCTCATATGAATGGCTATCGTAAGGATTTGAAAGTAGGTTCTTATGTTAAGCGTGGTGAAGTCATCGGTTATGTTGGTAGTACTGGGCGTTCCACTGGTCCTCATTTACATTTTGAGGTTATTAAAAACAAAAATGTTGTTTCGCCTTTTGGTAACAATGTAATTCAAGGAAATCAGTTGACAGGTTTTGCTTTGGAACAATTTCAATCGTGGGCAGAAACAATTCATCCAGACTTTAAACAACATTTAGCTGGCAAAATGCCACCAATTCCTATGCCGAAACCTTTTTAGTTTTTGGGGAATAGGTGCTACCAGATCTTACAGTCCCCTGTTAAAAGGGGACTTTTTCCTTATCCTATATGGCTTCTGATGAGTTCGATAATGGTGAGTTTGAAAAAGTGCATTTTTTATGAATTATCGAACCACAAAAATTAATTTCTTTACAAAATAAGCCGTTATTTTGGTTCGAGTTTAATCGGTAACTTTAGCCCAAAATACTTATTGTGTTTCAGATAATAATTTGGTATAATGGAAAAAGATTTAAAAAAGGAGATAATAAAATGAAAAATTTATTAGAAAAATATTGGATTGGTTTTGTTTGTTTAGCTTTTGTTGCTTTACTTTCTGGGATCATTTACGGAATGACTCTAACAAAGGCATATCAGACATATGCACCACAATTTATTCAAGAAACAAAGCATTTTTTACCAATAGTTATTCAAAACGGTGAAATTATATCTCCCAAAAATACTGTTATCAAAAAAAGTTACACCTTTAAAGACAGTAATGAATCATTAGATGTTGTTTTGGATACCCAAGTAAATGAATTTCAATCCTCACTGGCTCCAAATGGGGGGATTTATATCACAAAGAAATGTATCTATTCAATTAACAAAAGTGAAATTAGAGCCCAGTGTTTTAATGACATTATTGATAAATTAGTTATAGATGAAGTATTTTTAACCGAAATATCAGCTTTAATTAGCAAATATCTTTGGGTAGGTGTTTTTTTAATTCTACCCATTATACTTCTCGTTTCCTTTTATATTGCTTTGTTGTTTTATTCACTGATTATCAAGTTAGTTCTCTCTATTTGGACAAAGTGTTTATTCAAACAAGTCTTATTAATCAACAGTTTGCTGTATTCTGTATTTGAAATACTATCATTATTAAATCTATTTAAAAACGGAATTTTAATCAGGCTGTTAGTTTTTACAGTAGCCAACATTTTAATTATCATTCATGTAAAGAAAGAAGATAAATGAAACTCCACCGGCTCACGTAGGTAGTTTTATGTTCAATATTAAAACTTATTATTTTTGGGGACGTTTTATATGGAACGGATTATTGGGACTCTTTTATAATTTAAATTGACTTTATGCTGTTAAGATGCCACAATAGCACCTATCTTTTCATAAAAAGACTCTATTTTAGACCTTAAGCTGATTAATTCATCATAGTGGTTGGCTCGATAAGCGCTCAGTTCGGGGGGAGCATTCCTTTACTGGATGACTCTTCTTCTGTTTCTTCTATTAAACCAGGGGTATCACGAAATTTTTCCCCCCATTCGTCAATCAGCTGGTGTACTATTTCTTCTACATGAGGGGCTGAAAAATCTTCTTCTTGTAAAATTGTGGAAAATTTTTCTTTTAACTTCCAACAATCAGAATTTGTAGTGAATACGAAAAATAAATTAGAATCTAATAAAACTTGTGATGCTGGTACAATATCATCATTTAATTTATAACGACGTAATTCTGCTTCTGTGGCATAAGGACTGGTAATTAAATAATCGGCTTCCTCATTCATCAGCATTTCAAAGGCCTGTTTAGCTGTTGAAATTTGTGTTAAAGTAACACCATGCGGTAATTTTTGGTAGATTAAAGGATAAATATTTTCTTCACGTCTGACAATTCCTTTCCATCCTTCTAAATCAGTTAAGGATGTGACAGGTATTTCTTTTCCCTTTTTAAAGTAAATTGTAAAAACATTTTTAAAATAACCGGGTGTTAAAATGGTTGTACCAGTACCTAAATCTTGAGGGCGGTAATAGGCGGCTAACAGCAAATCAATATCCCCTCTTTTTAAGGCTGCAATGGCTTTGTTATAAGATAAAAAACCTGTACTAATATAGGAAATTCCTAATTTATCGCTGATTTTATCCAATACCAATCGTCCTAATCCATAGCTTTCCAAGTCTTTTGAGGCTTTCTCATCATGGCGTTCCACCCAACCAAAAGGAGGATTCCCAATCATCCCAGCCACGCGCAAGGGACGCGCATAACCACAAGCATCACTTTTTAAATCCGATGGGCGATGTTGTTTGTTTGGATCAATATCCGAGTCTACTACAGTCTGTGCGAATACAACACAGTTGATTGTTAAAATAAAAGCAGTTAAAAAAGTTTTTAAAAATTTCATTTGAAGTCTCCTTTATAAGTGATTTTAGCGTTGTTTTTTAAAAAAATCAAGGGGTATTCTGGTTGGTTTATTTATCTCTTTTAGGGGCAAAAAATCAGGAAAATAAAAAAAATACTTGCAATTTGTTTTAATTTATGGAATTAAAATACCTCGAAAAGGAACACGTATGGATACTATTATTATGTTTTTATTTAAATTCTTCCCCGTTTTTTTTACGGCGTGTTTTTTTACCTTTTCTTTTATTTGCCTCTAGACGCTTTGATTTTGAAAGCTTAGGCGTTTAGAGGATTTGATTATAGGCTTTTAAAAGTTAATTTAAAAAAGAAAGAAATATAAAATGAAAACAGATACTTTAGGTATTAAAGATAAACAATTTCGATTGGAAATTTTAAAAAAGGCTTTTGTAACAGCCACCGATGATTCTGTGCGTGGTATATACCAGCAAGCTCAACGTCTTTGTCAGAATGAAGATATTGTAAAGAGAATTCAGTTGCAAAGATTAAGAATGAAGAGTCTATGAAGAAAAAAACAAAAAAAGCATTTTTTTGCTTGCAATTTGTTTAAAAATATGGCATACTAACACCTGTAATCGAAAGATGCGGGTGTAGCTCAGGGGTAGAGCGCAACCTTGCCAAGGTTGATGTCGAGGGTTCAAATCCCTTCGCCCGCTCCAATTAGAATAATAAAATCAAGGTGTTTCCTAAACACCTTTTTTTATTTTTGCACACTTTGGTAGGTAGTGTGCATTTTTTGTGTAAAGGGTTTTTGCACACTTAAAACCCCAGTAATACCAGTAATTGCAACACTATCAACCCTCAACACTGAACCTTGATTTTGCACACTTTTTGCACAAAATTGTGCAAAAATCATAAAAAATCTTGCACAGATAAATCAATGCTTTTCCTCAACATTATCCTATTATATTTTTCTAATCCTTTGAAATCTTTAACTTTTTTGTATAACAAAAATAGATGTTCTGCACAAACAGAACACCTACCTAATTTAATTTCTTTATTTCCTTGATTTTATTGAGGAATACCCATTACTGGTTTTTTACTTTTTTGCACACACTTTATGCAACACTTGGTAAAAATAACAACTCTTTATTGATTAAATTATCATTTTTAAGATAGTATTTTTCAATCATATTCACACTTGTGCCACAATGTGCTGCTATTTTTAATGCAGGAACATCTGCTTGCACTTTTTTAGTGATAAAAGTATGTCTCCAAGAATATAAAACCTTTTCACCTTTGGCATTGATACCACATCTTTGAAGTAATCCTCTAAAACCACCATCAAACTCTGCAACTGGTTTTAAGTTAAACCCACCATTATTATCTTTTTTATTACATAAACAGAACAAAGGTGTTGTTTTGGTGTCAAAAACCAAATTATGTTCTTTGCAAAAAGTTTCCTGTTCCTGTTTCATTTCCTTTAATATGGAAGTTGTTTTTGGACAAAGTGCAATATTTCTTTTGTCCATTTTCTTTTTAGCATAAAAATTATGGAAAATACTTGTTCCATCAGGCAATTCTTCCCATTGATACCAGCAAACTCTTCTTAAATCACAAGTTCTTAAACCAGTGTGATAAAGGATTTGACAATATCTATATGCCAAAATCAATCTTCTTTTGGTATGCATATTGATGGTTTCATTGATTTCTTTTTGGTATTGATTAAAAATCTTTGAAACTTCTTCATCTGTAAATATATCTCTACTATTATCATAGTATTCAAATGCATCATTGCCATTTTCATCTCTGACAATCTCATTTTCTTTAATTTTTGGGAGTATCAGTGGCTTTTTAAGATACTCATTTTGATAGCACCATTCAAAAAATTGAACCAATGTTTCCCACTCTCTTTTGATGGTGGAGTTTTTAACCATTGCTCCATTTCTTGTTTTTAATGTTCTTCTGTATTTTAGATAATTAGAAATATCTTTTGTAGTAAGTTTTGAAACATCTTTAATTTTATAGATAGTTCCAATTTCTTTTGTAAAATATGGAATATACAATCTTCTCATATAATCCTTATGCTTTGGGTAGGTCTTATCTTTTAAGAATAATTCTGCCAAATATTGGAATGACTTATCTTTTGAATTGATAAGTTCAGGTGCATATTCATCAAAATATTGATTATACCTGTTTTTGGCTCTTTCCAATGCATCTTCCAAATTTGGGGTTTTCAAACTTTCTCTAACAGAACAACCTGTTAGTTCCTTGCCCATAATAAAATAATAGGCATTGCCTCTTTTTGCTACTTTATATTTTTCATTTTTTAATACATATTCATCCATATTAAAACTCCTTTTTTATAGGGGAATTATAACATAGTGAAAATGTGGAGTCATAATTTTTGCCAGCAAAAGTGGGATTTTGCCAGCAAAGTGGGATTTTTATTTTTTATTCTTTTTTATCCCTGCTATTTCTTTTTTATACTTGGATTTCAAGTATCTATTATTCTGTTCTGCTAATTTAGTCAGTTGTGTTAGTGATGAAGAACCTATTTCACCATCATCCTTATAGGGAATAATTGTATCAACATCATTATCATAAAAATCCTTGGGTCATGCCTAGATAAAGAGGATATAATCCCTCATAAGGAGTTGATTATATGAGAAAAAATAAATATTTAAGCGTTTCAAAATTATCGGAGTCAAAATTTCGTCAAATAATACGCT
>JAZLIX010000009.1:0-17812 GCA_045617605.1 Alphaproteobacteria bacterium
GCTTCGTTGAGTAATTCATTCGCTTTATGTTTAGTCATTGCTGTTTTATATCCAGCGATACCACCCACTGAAAGCAGCCCGATAACCGCCAAAACGCCCAGCATTTCTACCATAGAACGACCGTTTTGAGTTAGTTTTAAATTTATCTGCATTTTCTTCCTTTCATTTTATGTTTGTTGACAAATACAAAAAATCAGATGTTTAGAAAAACATCTGATTAAAACCGATTTTACTTTACAGTAATTAAATGTGTGTGTGTGTGTGTGTGTGTGTGTGTGTGTGTGTGTGTGTTATACCTTTTCCACACAAATTGCAAGCACTTTTTTTATAAATACCCCCCTTCTTTATCACTTTCGCACGCCTCCACCACGTACACATTTTCATTTAATCTTTTTCCTTTATTACATATTTCTGACCCATTGTCAAGGGGGAATTTTGAATTTTAATTCTTTTTTAAAAGTTTCTTTAAATTGGCAAACGGGTATTGCCTTTCTTCATTTTCCCCATTATAAAATTCTGAAACAGTCGCCTTTTTAGGAAATGGATTTAAGGCCAATCCATACTGTTCCGCCACGACATCCCCCAAATGAATTCGGCCTTTATCAATGATATCAATAATTTCATCAGAGTCTGTTGGGGGATTATCAGCAAATAAAACCTCGAATTCTTCACACATTTTTTCATCAAATTGTTCCAAAGAAATCACGCATTCTCGTTGAGTTAAAGCCTCTATTTTTCCAACAATTTTCACAATTTCATTGGGGTAAACAGTTAAATAGGCTTTTAGGAAATGAATTTTATCTACTTTAAAACGTTTTGCTAGCATAGTCAATTCTTTTTCCGAGGCCTGTAAGATATACTCCCGTTCCCACTTTAAGCCCGCTACAACCACATCAACTGTTATCTTTTTTTCACAAATTTCATTTTTTACCATTGACGAATGCCTTTCTTTTCTATATGATACTACTATAACAAAAGGAAAAAAAATGTTCAAGAAGATTCTTTTATTACTTTGTTTATGTGTAGCGGGCTGTGGGTTAGAAACTTACCAAAGCGGTGATTTACCTGCTCTCAAGCGTTTGGAAAGCATCAAGGTTGGCGATTCTAAAGAAAAAGTCTTACGTGTTTTGGGAACCCCAAGCTATGCATCTTCCACACAAGAAGGAACTGACGACTTGATGATTTATGCACAGACAAATAAATCTTCCAGATTGTTTTTTAATCCAAAAGCCACTGATCAAGACATCTACCTATTCGTTTTTAATACCCAAGGTAGTGTCGCAGAAACAAAACATTTGACCTTAGAAGATGCCAAAAAAGTTGCTTACGAATCCAAAACAACCCCAGTGGAAGGGAAAGACCTATCCATTTTGGAACAGTTGGCTGAAAACTTTGGACGATATAATGCTGGCGGAAATGACAGTACGATAAGGAGATAATGATGAGCGATTTATTTCAAGCAGATGAAGTCAAAAGTTCCTATTCGGCCAAAGATATTGAGGTATTAGAAGGTCTAGACCCTGTTCGCAAACGCCCCGGTATGTATATTGGAGGAATAGATGAACGGGCCTATCATCACTTGGTCGCTGAAATTATTGATAATGCTATGGACGAAACAGTGGCCGGATACGCCACTAACATTCAAGTCAACTTGGATAAAGACGGCTATGTTTGTATAACGGATAACGGACGTGGTATCCCAGTGGATTCTCACCCAAAGTTTCCCGATAAATCTGCCCTGGAAGTGATTACAACAACCTTACACTCTGGTGGTAAGTTTGGGGGTAACGCTTATGCTGTTTCGGGGGGATTGCACGGGGTTGGTTTGTCAGCGGTGAATGCCCTATCCTCTCACATGGTCATAGAAGTTGCAAGAGATAAAAAGTTGTATCGTCAGGAATACCATCGGGGTAAGCCTGTCGCCCCAGTGGAATGTTTAGGGGCTGTTTCAAATCGTCGTGGAACAAGTGTCAAATTTTTGCCTGATACCGAAATTTTTGGAGAAAGTATTCATTTTAAGCCATCTACCCTCTATCGTATGGCGCGCCAAAAGGCCTTTCTGTTTCGTGGCGTTGAAATCCGTTGGTCTTGCGCCCCCGAACAATTAGTGGGGGATGACAAGACACCTGCCGAACAAATTTTAAAATTTCCTAATGGAGTCGCTGATTATTTAGATTATTTAATGAAAGATCGTTCGGCTGTCACACTGAAACCTTTTACTGGGCGTGTGGATTTTCCCGATAATCAAGGGGCTGTGGAATGGGCAATTTGTTGGCCAAATGATTTT
The DNA here is from genome assembly GCA_045617605.1 of Alphaproteobacteria bacterium. Classification (GTDB taxonomy): domain Bacteria; phylum Pseudomonadota; class Alphaproteobacteria; order CAAHEQ01; family UBA3637; genus UBA3637. The sequence continues at coordinate 2,288 of JAZLIX010000009.1, forward strand.
GGGGAAGCCTTTGAGTATTCCTATTGTAATACTGTACCAACACCTTTGGGTGGCACACACACAACAGGTATGAAAACTTGTCTGACTAAAGGATTAAAAGCCTTTGCAGAATTGATTGGAAACAAACGCGCAACAGATATTACATCAGATGATATTCTTAACACTGCTGGTGTGATGTTGTCCGTCTTTATTCGTGACCCACAATTCCAAGGTCAAACAAAGGAAAGGCTAGTAACAACTTCAGCTACTAAACTGGTTGAAAATGCTATGAAAGATCCACTGGATCATTGGCTGAGCCGAGATACAAAGGCAGCCTCTGCCCTGTTGGACTGGGTCATTGAACGATCAGAAGAACGCAAGCGCCATAAAAAAGCTGTTGAAACGCAACGGGCGAGTGCCACCAAAAAACTGCGTTTACCTGGAAAATTGGCTGATTGCTCGCATAAGTCTGTTGAAAATACTGAACTGTTTTTGGTGGAAGGAGACTCTGCCGGTGGATCAGCTAAGCAAGCCAGAGACCGTCAACATCAAGCCATTCTCCCTTTACGGGGTAAAATTTTAAATGTGATTTCAGCAAGCGCTGATAAAATCAGAGCCAACGAAGAAATCAATGATATGATTGAGGCTTTGGGTTGTGGGCATCGTGATAAATATGATGAAAGCAAATTGCGCTATGAACGCGTGATTGTGATGACAGATGCGGACGTGGACGGGGCGCATATTGCCAGTCTGTTGATGAGTTTCTTTTATCAAGAAATGCCAAAGCTGATTGAAAATGGACATTTGTTTTTAGCCCTACCCCCACTCTATCGTATTACACAAGGGGGAAAATCTGTTTATGCTCAAGATGATACCGAAAAAGACAGATTGTTGGCCACCGAGTTTAAGGGGAAAAACGTAGAGGTTTCTCGATTCAAAGGTTTGGGTGAAATGCCACCTCAGCAATTAAAAGAAACGACGATGGATCCCACCAAACGCACTTTGTTAAAAGTGGTGATTCCACACAAGGACTCAGCCAGTGAAGAAGTGCAAGAAGAATATACTTACACTGCCAATATAGTGTCTCGTTTAATGGGAAATCACCCCGAATATCGTTTTCAATTTATTCAAGAACACGCTAAATTTGTCGAAAATCTGGATGTGTAAATAGCTTATACATCCAAATAAAAGCCTCATCTTCTCTTATCATTTTTGGGGATAAAAAGGTGTTTTGTTCCTTCTTTTAAGGTATCAAGTAAAGACTTTTTATGAGCTGACTTTTTTTCTATCATTTTTAAACCAGCTTCTAATCCCAATTTCATAGCTTGCAAATTTTGGTCTGAATCCGTATTACTCATAAAGTTTAATATATATTCCCAGTTAGATTCGTTGACTTTAAATGGAATACCCATTTTTGCCAAAAAATCCTTTTCCATTTCCATATATAAGGGTTTCAAAGTTTTTTTTGACTCTGCTAAAACATGAGTACCTTTTCTTTCTAACATAGAAAGCCCATATAAATTCCCCCAAACTGCTTTTCCAACTCTATCTGGATTATTTGTCCTGGATTTAATCCAAGTTTCTTTATCCATGATGGGTTCTTTATTTTTCGGTGTTTTTTGGGGAATAGGATGTCTATCCGCTGTTCCCAATAACTTTTGTAACCCCAAACGCATAGCTTCTGATTGTTGTTCATAATCCAAAGTTTTCATATAACTCAATATCTCTTTCCAATTGGATTCATTTACAGAACCAGTAAGTCCCATTTTTTTCAAATATTCTCTAGCCATATCCATATAAAGTGGCTTTAAAGCTTCCATTGCCTCTGTTGGAATTTTTCTACCTTTCATTTCTTGGGTGGCAATATCATATAAATTACCCCAAACACCCTTTCCAAGTTTAGTGGGATTATCTGTTCTGGATTTAATCCAGGCCTCTTTATCCATAATTTTGCTCATATTATCTTCCTTCTTTAACTTTCATTGAGTTAATCCCTTTTTTAGAAGCTTTTTGTAATATACTTTTTTGAGATTCTTTTGATAAAACTTTTCCATTTTCATCATAATCTATATGCTCAGTACGAGATGGTCTACTTTCGTTACCACGATATTCATACACTTCTAGATAGCGCAATTTGTCATAACTTCCCCTTAAACCTTCTTCAGACCTCATTCTATTTTTAGTAAAAATTTGTCTTAAACAGGGTTTTTCTTTTCCTGTTTCTCCTTCAAAATAGATTGTTTCCCGATTGGTTGCATCTAAATCAGCATCCAAATAAATATCCCGTCTCACTAAAGGACTTTTTTCTCCAGCTCTATGATGGTCTTCTATCATTCTACCTTCTTCATCTCTATACCTTTCGGTTAGGCTTCCGTCAAATCGATTAATAAGTTTTTCTTTTTTTTCTCCCGGAAAATACACTTCTACCATTTTAATTTCCTTTCTTGTTTTATAAATAAAAATGCCACTTTGGCGTAAAAGTGGCTGGATGTTCAGAAACTATAACGTAAGAAATAGCGCGGTATATTTTTCCGCACGCGGCATTTTATTCTACCGCCATCCAACCTTAAAAAAGTTGCTGGCGATAAAATCTCGCTTTTATCGGCGCTTACGTTATAAGGATCTGACTCCTTTGGATGGACGCCAACCCATCCAAGAGAAACTTTAGCATAAAAAATTAAGGAATGCAAACATTTTTAATAAAAAAATCCCCATTAAAAGAGGATTTCAAAACTGGTGGAGATATGGGGAATCGAACCCCAGACCTACGCATTGCGAACGCGTCGCTCTACCAACTGAGCTATATCCCCACAAGCAAGGCTATTCTAGTCTTTTTCATCCCCTTTGTCAAGGAGAAAATTTGACCGAATTCTTCGCATTGCTCAGAATGACTTCGGCAGAAATGTTTTAATAATCCCACTTCAATCCAAACATGGCGCGATAATCAGGACTGGCCTCTTTTTGATGATCAGGATTCAGACGAACACCCAGCTCACTCTGTAAAGTCAAAGCCTCCGACAAAGCATCCCGATAAAACAGAGCAAAATCAAATTCTCTGGCAGTTGGTTTCATAGAGCCTGTAAAGGTTTCACGATAAACTGTATCGTCTGAGGCAGAACGTCCCACTGGTAAATTAAACGCTACCCGACCAGAACGAACACGTAGAGGTGAAGAAACAGACAAACCCAACATATTCTCGGAACCTAAATCATATTGAGCAATAGCAGCAAAACCATCTGCTGTCATACGTGACAAATTCATCAATCCGTTTGTCTGATTGGGTGTGGTCCAACCATAAGTATAGGCCAAATTCAACTTAAATTTATCTGTCGGTTTGATTTCCACACCAGCACTGACAAAAGTTGTATCCGCCCCCGCCGTTTTAAAGGCCCCTGTTCCCAGCATACCCAATACGGAATCTTGTTCTTTCATCACGCCATAAGAAGCCTTAAACATCAAAGATTTAGTAGCTTGATAAGTTGCCTCAGTCGCCACCATAGAAATACGATTATCTGGGGCTTCATAATGCTTGTCCCCATCACCTAAGAAACCATTTTTACCCGTTGCAAAATTCATTCCTACAGAAAGTTTTGAGGTTAAATTATACTTTGCCTCAGCCCCATAGGCTTCCTGAATTTGAACAAATGGGTTGTTTAAAGGACGTTCAAAATAATTACCCTTGGAATTTAAAGTATCCTCAGTATAATAGAAATTAAAATTAGATTTATCAAAATCCACATTCATTTCCATTAGTCCTGTTTTCATTTGTGAAGAACGATCAGAAGTCCGTGGCGCATAGGTCATGGAGAATTGATCATTTGCCTCAATTTTTTGAACATCACGTCCGTGCATAAAGGTCTTGAAATCATCATCAAATTCTTTACGAACAGAATGGGCTGAAACGAAAGAAGAAGTGTTAATTGCAAAGGGACGATTGAAACTATCAAAGGCGGTGAAAGTGGCAGGAAGAGCGTTCATCATAATTCGACTCATCACAGAAGAAGTTGATAATCCAGAAGTTAAAATAGAATAAACACCAATATAAGGCTTAATTTCCATCGAATTACCATTATGCACCCATAGAGCACCTTGTGGGTTTGTTGCAGCATCTAAATTAACAAGTCCCCAACCATAAAGCGTAGAGTATTTACCAATCTCGTTTCCTGAAGAATCTGTCACATGAGTACAAGTATCTGTATTATCATTTGTCCCACTGGCACAAGCACCCAATGGCGTCGCCGTTTGTTTTAATAATGTCACAATCTCTTGGTTTGTTAAATGCGGGTAAGCCCCCTTCAACAAGGCTGCAGAACCAGCAACAACCGCAGCAGCCGCTGATGTCCCATAATTTTCACCCCAATTATATTCCGGATTTGAACTAGTTGTGGAAACAGTTGAATACAAATTACCATCACCCGTTTTAGTTCCACCCGGCGCAGATAAACAATAACTGGCTGATGAACCACAAGGCTGAGAATAAGTTGTCAATGTATAACCACCATAATTACCTGCCGCAGAATTTTCTTGAACAGCAGCCACAGACAAAAATAATTTTGAAAGATCAGACCCATCACTTGCCCGAGGTGCACCTGCTGAAATCGTAGCATCTTTTTGATATAATTTAACATCAGCCTCCCATTCAACTTTTCCTGAATCAATGGTATTTTTTCCATAAGTTCCTGTTCCAACCACAAAAATCGTTCCTTTATCAACCAAATATTTGTATGCATTCGCAACATTATCTCCGTAAACATCAGCCATTGTTTTAGTACTGTTCACATAACTCGCCGAAGTAGAAGGATTAGAATTTGAAGAAAGAATAACATCCTGTAAAATAATATTTGCCCCAGAATCAATCAATGTCTTTATGGAATTATAGGTAATGGGTCTAAAAATATCAGCAATAGCGGGAATAACCGTGGCATTATACGCCACACCATGCATATTTTTATTCTTAAAAGACTCAGAAATCAGATCCTCATTCTTCAAAGCGGCAATAATCCCAGCCAACATGGTTCCTTGATTTTTAGATCGGGACTCAACAGATGGGTCACTAGAATCATTAATACTATAATGAGGGGCTGGATTGGAATCGTAGCTATTTGAGCCAGATGTATAAACATAATCACTAGAATACCTATAACCTGTAAGAGTACTAGATGCACCAAGACAAATTGTATCACCCTCACAGGCTTCTAAATCAACCAATTTATAAGGTAAAGAAGATGTACCACCTGCCGTTGCTATACCACAATAGCCAGAAGATGCTGTACAATCTCCCCCATGCAACACCAAAAAAACTGTTTCATCGTCATAATCATCATCGTCATCATCTGATAAAAAATCTGCTTTTGTCCCAGAGGTATAATAATCTGTTCGGTTAATTTCGTCATTTGCCTGTAAGTCATCTTGAGTAAAATATCCATAATCAAAGTTAAATCCAAATAAATTACCTGTAGAATTTTGAGCTAAATTACCAACCCATTTCGTAACATCTTCACCCTGATCATTCGTAGAAGTTATTTCGTAAGCCAAATCTTTATTAACAAAACGATCATAAATTGTGTATCCATTACTATCTACCACTATATTCCCATCAGTATCTTTTTGGGGTGTATTAGCAATTTCTGTTCCTGTGGATAAAACAGCCACAACAGCCCGTCTGGAAGTAATATCCTGTGCTTGCCCTGGTTCTGAAGACTGACCATTTTGCAAAGGCCCAAAATAACTGATTGGACCATCTGTATCCGAAAGACGAGATATACCATACCCTGTATATCCCCGTGCATAAGCCGATGAAGCATTGATTGCTTCCAAAAATCCACCTTTTTTATATTCAGTCGTTTCAAAAGACCCAGACGCATAAGTATCATCTTTGTATGGTGGTGGCGCAATCTGAAAACATCTGTTGGTCACTGGATCAATATATTCCCCTTTTAAAGCTACACGGCAAGCATTACCATCCCAACATTGCATACCAGGACAGGTTACACACTTTTCACCATCCCAATGTTGATTAATGGCACAAGATTCACCAGAAGAACCACCACCACTTAAAGCCACAGCCACACCACCAGCAACTAGTCCAACCCCTAATACCGTTAAACCTATACGCTCCCAATCGATAATAACAGGTCTGCAATCCAATTCTTGACGAACTTCTTGTGGTACACGACGCATACAAGTATGATATTCACTGGCCCCTGCTTTCAATAAGACATCAATAGCAGGGCAATCCTTTTCATAAACAGCCTGACAAAGAGCCGTATTTCCATCTGAAGAATTAACTAAATCAACGGGAACACCATATTCTTGCCATAAACTTATTTGTTTGACATCCTTATTATGTGCAGCTTCATAAATCATTGACTCAGTTACAACTGAAACTGTTCTTAAACATCTTGGTTTTATGTTGGCACCCGCCATTTCCAATGTCTGAACAGCTGTTTGATTTCGACGAAAAACTGCCAAACAGTAAGCTGTATTACCCTCTTCATCTTTTTCTTCTAAAGAATAACCTTCAGAAACAAGACTACGCAATCCATCAACATCACCAAGCATTGCTTTGCCATAAATATAATTCGTCAAATCAGATGCAAATGCAGGTAAAGTTAAAACAGAACAAAAAAGAGTTAAAATAATTTTTTTCACTACCAACTCCAATTCAACTTAAATAAAGCACGATAATCGGGTTCTTGTGATTGATGATCAGGATTCAAACGTAAACCTGTTTCCCCAGCCCAAAAAACATCAGAAGAAAATTGATTTGCATAAAAGAAAGCGATGTCATACTCACGAGCTTCAGGTTTCAAGCTAGCTGTATAATTTTCACGATATACTCGATCTTCATACAAATCGCGTGCCACAGGCAAATTAAAGGCAACCGAACCAGAACGTACACGAAGTGGCGAAACTAACTTAATTCCAAAAGTTTGTTGATCATCTGGCATATATTCCGCTGTCAATGCAAAAGAATCAGAGGTCAACCGTGAAAAAGACATTAAACTATTCGTTTTATCTGCCTCAGTCATACCATAGGTATAAGCACCACTTAAACGGAATTTATCTGTTGGCTGATAATTTGCTACAACACGTACAAAACGTGTTTCTGCCCCATCCGTTTTAAAGGCCCCTGCCCCCCGTGTTCCGAATAAGGAATCTTCTTCATTCATAACACCACCCAAAATACCTAAAGTCATATTTTTTATTCCTTGATAAGCCACACCCGATTCAATCAACTGCATACGAGATTGGTCAGCCATCTTATCAAAAATATCCTCATCCACAAAACCATTTTTACCAGAAACCCAACTGCTAGTCAAAGCCCAATTTTTGGCAAATTGAACACTCGCATCAGCCCCAAAAGCCTGACGCATATTCATCAACGGATTCTGTAAACTTCTGCCCACATAAGAGCCACCAAAAGAGGCTGTATCCTCTGTAAATCCAAGACGCATTTGAATATTTTTATTTGGACGCATCACCATAGACATTGAACCTGTCTGAACATTCTTTTTATCAGCAGGTGCTTCTGAAAAAGCAAATGATAACATTTCTGATGCCCCCACTTGTTTTTCATCCTGCGCCATAAAAGAACGGAAAGAACGACGCAAAGAATCAGAACGCTTTTCCGTCTGGATAAAGCGACTTGTGGACATTTGATAAGCACGAGAATAATCATCCAAAACAATTAAATTTTCTGGCAAAGCTTTCACAGCCCCAGCCACAGTTGAAGAGACATGTGCCGAAGATGCCGAGGCAACCACAGAATTAGAAGATGTCGCACTGGTATCAAAAGTAATTTTGGGTAATCCAATAGGATTTGTAGCAGCTTCTAAATCCACCAAACCATGGCCATAAATCGCATTATATTTTCCTTCAACAGTATTAACTGCATAAGCACTTTCATCATCAGCCAACGTATTATAAGCCATAATTTCATCCTCTGTTGGTTCAATATAATTCGCTGTATCAAACAAAATCTGAACAGCCTGTTGTGCCTTTAAGAACGGGAATGCCCCCATTATAACAGCCAAAGACCCAGACACCATTGGGGCAGCCATAGATGTTCCAACATATCCTTTATATGCATTCTGTATATTATCTGAAGAAACACCCGTTGAAACAATCGGGGTCGTCATCGTATATGTTCCGTCCTCTTCTTTAACAGCTCCACCACCTGGGGCAGCCAAACAATACCCCGCCGTCGCACCACAACGATTAGAATAAGAAGCTATATCCCCAATATCTTTATGATAAGTTGCCTCACTAGAATCGCCTAAGGCAACCACAGAAATAAATAAATTCTTAAAAGCAGAATCTACTAATGGTGCTGCAGCCAAAATGGTTGGCTGTGCCTTTTCTTCATTTCCTGTAGCAAAAACTTGAACAGCCCCTTTGCTTGGGATTGTTGCATAATTATCTTCATAAGGCTGAACCCATTGAGTCCAATTGAACGAAGTTTCAGTTAAATCGTTACTAACAAAATGATTTGGATCACCAATACTTAAATTAATAATTTTTGCCTTATCTGCCACTTCTGCAATTTGAGATGGTAAAGCCTCAGGCCTATCCAAATCAATTTTTACTGGTAAAATTTCCGCATTATAAGCAATCCCTTGCATACCTGAACCATTACGTAATGCCCCTATAATACCGGCAACATGTGTTCCATGGTCAATATCATCATTTATTTTTTCAGAAAAGAAGTTAGATGTTGCATTCGTAGCATCATAAACATAACCAGTTAAACCATATTTTTTTACATATTCATCCCATAAATGAGGGTAAATATAATAAGTTGCGGCAGTATTATCGGGATTATAAGTTTGATTTTCACTGTAAGCCCCTTTAATATAATAAACTGTATAATAACCATCTGAATTTTCTGTTTCTGTTGTTGTTAAGCATTCTGTATCACCCGTTTCTGCACAAACCGGAGCAAATTTTCCCTTATAGTTATTCCACTCCGAACCACTTACGGTCTGAACTTCCAAAACCTTTCTGCCATTTTTATACAAGTCGGCATTACCTACATCATCACCAGTTGATTCATATTTCCAATACGAAGAATTATTGTTGTCGCTAAAGACACCATATTCATAATTTAAACCTAAGGATTGCTTGTAATTTGAACCTGATACCCAATCCTTGTATAAATCTGAAGATAAATCCGTGTGATAAAAAAGACCGGTATCCATCACAGCAACTTTGATTTTATTATCTGAAACAGCATCCCAACCTGTAACGGACAAGTTCCCCTTGTTATCCCGATTAACAACAGAACCCGAATATCCACGTGCATAAGCATCATCAGCATTTAAAACAGATAAAAAGTTAATATTTGAAATGGAATCATCTGATGTATCTGATGTATCAGGAAGTACAGAAAATTTTTCGCCACCTGCTACCCACACACCTCCTTCATATTCATTTTTATAATCTGCAGGAACTCCTTCTGAAATTCCCCCTTTTTGTGTTTTTGAAAGGGTCTCTTCTGTTGGATTTGAAAAATAATCTGGACTCAAATAGTTATCTACTGAAGAATCCTTATTTTCAAAAGGAGAAGTAAAAACATAATCATTTTGGGGTTTATCTTCCTCACCACCACTACTACCATGAACACCCACGGCAAAAGCCGTTCCAACAGCAACTCCGCCCAATAAAATTTCCCCCAAATGTGGATAAGGTAAAGAGCCTATAGTTGTTGCAACATCCTTTATTCCACCTACTAAAGCCCCATTACGTGAAGCAGTCAATACAGCCCCTTCATAATAGGTCCCCAAGGGTGGTTGTTCAGCCACAAAACGATTTAAAACATCTGGATTCATATCTCGTATACAGGGGGTACGTGTCGTTGCCCCTTGGCTTAAAAGTAATTCATACCCTTCATAATCTTGATTTTCAACAGCTGTACACAAGGCTGTTTTACCCTGTACATTGGTCGCATTAATATTCAAACCATTTGAAACCAAATACTTCAAGGACGATTCATCACGTGCATACACCGCCTGCATTACTTGATAGTAAGCACCTAAAGGTGCCGAAAAAACAGGCGAATCAAACATCACCAATATTCCCAAAAGCATCAAAGGTAGTACGCGTTTCATCCCTTTTTTGACTCCTTATGGAATAATCATATATAAAAATAGTAAATAAATAGTTAATTTTTTCATTTTTTTCTTAAATAAGTGTCAAGGGATATTCTGCTCGAACCATATAGTATTTTCCCTCCCCGTTTTCTTTAGAATGACTTTCAAACAAACAGAACGATGTCACTTGCCATTCAGGAGAATGATAAAGGTTATTCTGACTGATGTATTTAAAAACATCATCAACAGACGTCCCCGTCAATTTTGCCAAAGTGACATGTGGATGAAATTTGAATTTATCTTGAGTTTTTTCTTGAATTTTTTTAACAACATTTGCAATTTTTTCTTGCAATTCGCGTAAAGCCTTATCTGGTGTCACACCTGCCCATAAATGATGAGGAATATCACCATTAGCAAAATACCCGATTTCCTTTAAAGCTAATTGAAAGGTAGGAAAACGAACATACTTTAATTCACGTTCAATTTCATCAGCTAATGGCTCTTCCACATTTCCAACAAACTGTAATGTCAAATGATATTTATCAGCTGTTTTCCACAAGGCTCCGGTCAATTCTGTTGGTAATTGTTCTAAAGTCTTAACCACATTTTTGGGAATTTGAAGTCCTATAAATAAACGTTTCATAAAATCTCCTTTGCTTTTCAATATTTTTAGTGTATAATACATTTATTCAAAAAAGGAAAGTAAAAAATGACAAAAATGAAAGTTTTAGAAATTCCTCATCCGATTTTGCGTGAAAAAGCAAAACCGGTTGAAAAAGTGGATAATCGTATTCAAACATTGTTAGACGATATGTTGGAAACAATGTATGCCTCTAATGGAGTCGGATTGGCCGCCAATCAAGTGGGGTTATTGGAACGTATCGTCGTCATTGACTGTGCCAAAGAAGGTGAAGAACCTGATATTCTTCAAATGGTGAATCCCAAAATCATTTCTCATTCTGATGAAATTTTATGTCGTAATGAAGGGTGTTTATCTGTTCCACGAGAATATGCAGATGTGGACAGATTCAGCGTTGTGACTGTTGAATATTTGGACAAAAACGGAGAAAAGAAAACCAGAACAGCTGACGGATTATTGGGAATGGCTATCCAACACGAACTGGACCACTTGGACGGCATCTTATTCATTGATTATTTGTCCAAATTAAAGCGTGATAAATTATTACATCATCTGGAAAAACGACGCAGGAAACAAGCCAAGGAGGCCGAATGAAACTGATTTTTATGGGAACACCTGCCTTTACTTTACCTGTTTTACAGGGCTTGGCGAACAAGCATGAAATTGTGGCTGTTTATACACGAGCCCCAAAACCTGCCGGACATGGAATGCACTTAAAAAAATCTGCCGTTCACGAATGGGCAGAAGAGCGTGCTATTCCTGTTTATACACCCACAACTTTAAAGGATGAGAGTGTACAAAAACAAATTGCTGATTTTGGAGCTGAAGCCATTATCGTTTATGCCTATGCCATGATGATTCCAACTACTGTGTTAAATTGTACTCCAAAAGGTTGTATTAACATTCATCCGTCCCTACTTCCCCGTTGGCGTGGAGCTGCCCCGATTATTCGTGCAATTCAGGCAGGTGATACAGAAACTGGCGTTAGTTTAATGCGCCTGGATGAGGGTTGGGATACTGGTCCAGTTTTCATTCAAGAAAAAATAAACATTGATTCAGAGGATACTCCAACAACTTTGGGACAAAAATTGACAGATATGGCGACACCTATGCTGATAAAATTATTGGATAATTTTCACGAACCTGTGGCACAAGATGAAACCAGTGCCTGTTACGCCCCAAAACTAGATAAGCAGGAATTGGCGATTGATTGGGATTTACCCGCTGAACAGATTGAACGTAATATCCGAGCTTTTGAAGGCGGATTTTTTATCCTAAATGGAAAACGAGTTAAAGTACTAAAAGCAAAGGCTCTGGAAGGAAATGGCTCTGTCGGAACAGCAGTCAATGATAATCTAGAAATTGCCTGCAAAGAAGGAATTTTAAGCCTGGAAATTTTACAAAAAGAAGGCAAAAAACCAACAACTAAACACGACTTTTTACTGGGAACAAAGGTCTCAAAAGGTACCAGTTTATGCGCTATAAATTGACAATAGAATATGATGGAACGCCTTTCATTGGGTGGCAAAAACAAAAGGGACAACTTTCTGTTCAAGGCGTATTGGAAAAAGCCCTAAAAATATACCTACGCAAAGCGACACCTGTCTTTGGTTCTGGGCGAACTGATACTGGGGTTCACGCTTTGGGACAAGTGGCTCACTTTGATGCAGAGCAAAAATTGGACGCTAGAAAAACGCAATATTCCTTGAATGCTTTAGTGCGCCCTAACCCCATTGTCATTCGAAAGATAGAGGAAGTAGATGAGACTTTTCACGCCAGATTTTCAGCGAAACAACGTACCTATCTTTACAGAATACAAAATACACCTTTTCCCCCTGCTCTAAATATGGGACGTGTCTGGCATGTGAATCAGCCGTTAGATGTGGATAAAATGAATCAAGCCGCCCAAATGCTGATTGGAAAACACGATTTTTCAACGTTTCGGGCAGCCAATTGTCAAGCCAAAAGCCCCATAAAAACTTTGGATGACATTCGGGTGGAACAGGTTGACGAAGAAGTCCACATCACAGTTTCTGCACGTTCATTTCTATATCACCAAGTCCGTAATTTTGCAGGGGCCTTAGTCGCAGTCGGAACAGGTAAATGGTCTGTTGCTGATTTTAAAAAAGCCTTTGAAGCAAAAGACCGTACAAAAGGCGCCATTACCGCCCCCGCCGAAGGACTCTACTTTATGAAAGTGGAATACTAAAGCATCAACATACCACCATTGACATTGATCGTTTGACCAGTAATATAGGCAGATTCGTTAGAGGCCAAAAACGCCACCACATTGGCAATATCTTGTGGTGTTCCCATACGCTTCATGGGAATTCTGTCCAACATAGCTTGTTTTACATTATCAGGTAAATTTTCTGTCATAGGTGTTCCAATAAAGCCCGGAGCAATACAGTTCGCTGTAATTCCCCGTCCTGCCACTTCTTGAGCCACCGATTTTGTCATAGCAATCAAACCAGCTTTACTGGCTGCATAATTTGCCTGCCCCAAATTACCAATCACCCCCACAATTGAGGCCATAGAAATAATCCGTCCCCAACGTTTTTTCATCATTTGAGGTAAAATCTCACGCGTCAAACGAAAACCCGCCGTCAAATTAACGGTCAAAACTTTATCCCACATTTCATCCGTCATACGCATAGAAAGGGTATCTTTTGTTATTCCAGCATTATTAATTAAAATATCAATAGAATCAAAGTGTTCTTTTGAAAATTTCAACAAAGACTTTATGTCATCTAAATCGGTAATATCGCTCGCAAAAACCTCTACTCGTTCACCCAATTCTGCCTTAAATTTTTCCAGCGCTTCTTGAGATATATCTGTCAGAACCAAGTTAGCCCCTTGAGCGTGCAACGTCTTAGCAATCGCCCGACCAATACCACCAGTTGCACCAGTCAATAAAGCTGTTTTTCCTGTTAAATCAAACATATTATCCTCCACAAATTGCATCTAAATCAATTACTCGTTCATTTAAACGAACAGACTCATCATCTACAAGCCCATTTTCAAAATCTTCATCTTCAGCCGAAAAATCAACCTCCGAAACAAACTTTTGCTCTATAATTTTTGCCATCAATTCACGACAAAAGCCCCCTTTAATCGTATCTCCATTTAAATGTGAAAACCTAGCAACAAATCCTTTATTATCTGGCGAAGCATAAAAAGAAATAGTATGCCCAGCCACGAAAGTAGTAAAATCAGATAAAAACTTATCAAGTTCTTTAGTATCCGTAAAATTCTTACCTTGCATAGCCGAATTTATCTCAATTATCCTTAATTGCAAGGTATTCACCAGCTCATCCACTTTTTGATGTCTCATCGCAATAGAATACAATAAAACACCTGTTATAGACAACAGTCCCATAATAGTTAAAACTGCGATAATTTCAACCATTGTACGTCCTGATTCAACTTTCATAAATGTCCTTTCTCTTACAAAGACATATTTAACCTTATTTAAAAGCATTGTCAAGTCCATTTTTAGCCATACCTTAAAGAGACTAAAATTCAAATGTTCCTATATTTTCGAACAAACCACGTTCAGCACCAATGGTAGTCGGATGACCATGTCCAGGATAAACACGTGTATTATTGGGTAATTCTTTAAAAAGTCTTGTTAAACTTTGGCGCATAGCTTCATCTGAACTGGTTGGTAAATCTGTCCGTCCATAAGTTCCTTTAAATAAAGTATCCCCAGAAATGAGAATATCATCCATCAAAAAGCAACAACATCCTTTTGTATGTCCAGGTGTTTCTAAAATTCGAATCAAGTGTTTTCCCAACTTGAACACAGTATTTCCGTTAAAAGTACCATCCACTTTCGGAATTTCAACTTTTTCTGACATATTTACATAACGAGTATAACTGTTGATATCCTGCAACAAAGATAAATCTTTTTCGTGAAGATAGGTTGGAAGCCCGTGTTTTTCCCAAAAATAATTCACCCCCATAACATGATCAAAATGCCCATGCGTCAGAAGAATCATCTTTAAAATAGCTCCTTGACTGTCCACAAATTTCATCACTTCGTCATTAGGGACAGAACAATCAAAAAGAACTGCCTCTTTACTTTCAACATCCAACACCAAATAATTATGATTGTTTAATGGTGGGAATATAAAATCTTTTATAATTAAATCAGTCATTTGTCTTTTCCTTTTTTAAATTTTCACTTGCGTTTTGAGAAGATTTTTTCAATATTTTAGTCAATGTTCTCAAGTTGGGTAATTGTTTTAAAAATGCCCCCTTTTCACCCCCAGCGTAAAACCATTTATCTGAATTAAATATATTTTTTGTTTCAACATAAAACATCTCTTTCTTACCGACAACAAATTCTGCTATTCTTGGAAGTTTGTTAGGTAAAGGATTAACCGGATCATAAACATAATCTTTTTCATTATCTTGAAAAACAATAAAACTATGAGCTTCAAAGTCATCGAAATCTTGTTCATTAGAAATCAATTCTCCACCAACATAGCGAGCCGGAATCCCTTGTGATTGGAAATATCCTTTAGCTAATACCGAAAACTCAACACAGGCACAAAATCCACCTGCAACACTTTCAGATAGCTTCTTTTTTCCTGTTTTTTCATATAGCTCCACTCTTTTATCTGCATTTTTTGTTGCCTCAGGAAAATCTGACTTCATCACTAAATTAAAGGCATACATATGACAAAAAAGGTTATAATCCAAATCTTGTTTTGTTTTTTCATACCATTCTTTAAGAGGTTGATGTTTCTTTAAATTTTCCGCATTTCTTGATACTTTTTCAAAAAAATGCTGAAAAGAATTAAAATCGAC
>JAZLIX010000010.1:0-4715 GCA_045617605.1 Alphaproteobacteria bacterium
CAATAATAAAACAAATACAAAACAAAAAAAGTGTAAAAATTGGAATTAAGAAACAAAAAATAAATAATTCTTTATGGAATTTTTTAATTCCTGTCGTATTTAAAGGTGGAGTTATATCCATTTTACGATGAAAAATTTCCCATAAAAACGACAAAGTAGGAAGTATAAATATCCACAAAAAAATCAATATTTTAATAATCATTCATCCACCTTGACTGCCATTTGGATAGGGCCTTTGGAAGAACCTGCCACAAACTGACGGACATAGGGATTATCCGTTTTATCCAATTCGGCCACTGTACCCATCCAAATAATTTTACCTTCATAAAGCATAGCGATTTTATCGGCAATCTTTCGGGCACTGGTCATATCATGTGTAATAGTAAGTGCCGTTGCCCCCAATTTTTTGACGGAGCGAACAATTAAGTCATTAATCACATCTGACATAATTGGGTCCAGCCCTGTTGTTGGTTCATCAAAAAACAAAGTATCTGGTTGGATGGCAATGGCTCGCGCCAACCCCACACGCTTTTTCATGCCCCCTGACAAGTCGGCAGGATAAACATCAGCCACATCTGGTTTCAACCCCACTTCTGCCAATTTTTCTATAGCAATTTTTTTAGCGTGTTCACGGGTCATACCCTTTTGTTGCAAAACCGCGAAAGACACATTTTCCCAAACGGTCAAACTGTCAAACAAGGCTGCTCCCTGAAACAACATACCAATATTTTGACCATTAAATTTAATTTCCCCTTTATCGGGCGTAAGTAATCCTAAAATACATTTTAAAGTGACAGACTTCCCTGTCCCTGACCCACCAATAATCACAACGGACTCACCCCGTTTTACTGTCAAATCTAAATTTTTTAAAACTGTCTTTTTTCCGAAAGATTTAGAAACATTTTTCATTTCAATTTGAATATCGTTCATACGCCACCTCACACATTAAAGAATGCTTCTGTCAAAAGATAATTGAAAATCAGCACCAAGATACTGGCCGATACAACAGCATTTGTTGTTGCCTGCCCCACTCCTTGAGCTCCCCCTTTGGAATGAAACCCATTATAGCACCCGAGCAACGCAATAATAAAACCAAAGACTGCCGCTTTCGTCAGCCCTGAAATAATATCCATTGGCTTTAAGTAATTCCAAGTATTAATCAAGTACGTTGTGGCATTAAAATCCAATTTATAAACCCCCACCAAATAGCCACCACAGACCCCCAAGATGTCCCCAATCAAAACTAAAATAGGCATCATCACAATTCCAGCCAAAACGCGGGGCGCAATCAGGTATTGATAAGGATTGGTATTTAAAGTAGAAAGGGCATCAATTTGTTCGGTTACCCGCATTGTTCCAATTTCAGCCGCCATGGCTGCCCCAATACGTCCAGCCACCATCAAGGCTGCCATAACAGGAGCCAGTTCACGCGTGACGGCCACTAAAACCACCAATGCCACTGCACTTTCGGCCGAAATTTGCGAAAAACCCGTATAAGTTTGAAGGGCAATTACCATCCCCGAAAAGAAAGTCGTCAAAGCCACAACAGGCAAGGAATAAAAGCCAATTTCTATCATTTGACGAATCAATTCTTTATGATAAAAAGGACGCTTCAAACAAGCAGTTATAACCCGCCCTGTAAACTCTGCACCTTCCCCTGTTGCACGTAAAAAATTAAGAGTCACCCGCCCCAATTTGTTCAAAAAATTTAGTAATGATTGCATATCAGCTCCTTTTGTATGAGATGAGTCTAATGCAACTTGTCCCAAAATGCAAGAAAAAAACGGAGCTTTTGAAGCCCCGTTTTTGATTAAAACAAATATTTCGCCTTTAGCATAATCGTATCTGAATTGATTTTAGAAATATGGTCACCCTTACCCCCAGTTTCATTGGGGCTTAAATGCTTATATTCCAAAGCAAATCCAACAGGATATTGTTCCAAGTCATACTCAGCCCCTGCAATAAATTGCTTTACAACTGTAAATTTATGATCCCAACGACCATATCCCAACCCCAAACCCATATAAGGTTGAACAGGCATATCCACATTTGGAATCACACCAATAAAATTAGCCATTACTGCATCCAATTCCCGAGACTTACCAACATCTGGAACCGCTTTTAAATGGACAAACTCGCCTTCGATATGAAAATCTAAACGTTCAGTTGGAATAACTGTTCCCCCAAAAAACGAATACATTTTGGAAAAAGTTTCATAATCATACTTTTTACCATTTGTCCAAGCGTGGCCACCATTCCAGCTGATCCCATAACCAGCCCCCGCATAATATTCAGCCCCTGCTGTTCCTGTTAAAATCAAAGCAGACACCAATAAAGATAAAGTTTTTAATTTCATGATTTTCCCCTTTCATTATCAATAACCGTACAAAAATATTTTAAAAGTGTCAAGAAAAAACTCTAGTCTTTCAAAAATAGTGCTTGACAAAGATATTTGTTTTTTGTATAATATTTGAAAATTTTAATAAAAAGAAAGGAAATATTATGAAGGTTCGTTCATCTTTAAAATCCGCAAAAACACGCGATAAAGACTGTAAATTAGTACGTCGTCGTGGACATGTTTATGTCATTAACAAAAAGAATCCTAAAATGAAAGCCAAACAAGGCTAATTACAAAAGTCTTTTATACGTTGCAGTACGTCCCTCGGGACGTATTTTTTTATGCGTAAGTCTTGACGAAAACATAAAATTGTACTATATAAAACTCTAGGTTTGAATAGAAAAAAGAAAGGAAAGTAAATGAAATTAAAACCATTATTGGATCGCATTGTTATTAAACGTGTGGAAGAAGAAAATAGAACTGCTGGTGGAATTATTATTCCCGATACAGCAAAAGAAAAGCCTTCAACAGGAATCGTTGTTGCTGTAGGCCCTGGTGGTGTGGATGAAAAAGGGAATAAAATGGCTATGACCTTAAAAGAAGGGGATAGAGTTTTATTTGGTAAATGGTCAGGGACTGAAGTCAAAATTGACGGGGAAACTTTAATCATTATGAAAGAAACTGAAGTATTTGGAATTTTAGAATAATTTAAGAAAGAAAGGAAAAAAAAACAATGACTGCAAAGGAAATTAAATTTGGGGTGAATGCCCGTGAAAGAATGTTAAAGGGCGTTGATTTGTTGGCTGATACCGTCAAAGTGACTTTAGGTCCAAAGGGACGCAACGTTGTTTTGGGAAAAGCTTATGGTGCTCCCAGAATTACAAAAGATGGCGTCTCTGTTGCAAAAGAAATTGAATTAGCTGATAAATTTGAAAATATGGGTGCTCAAATGGTGCGTGAAGTGGCCAGCCGTTCGGCTGATGTCGCTGGGGATGGAACAACAACTGCTACCGTATTAGCTCAAGCGATTATTCGTGAAGGATGCAAGGCTGTCGCTGCTGGAATGAATCCTATGGACTTAAAACGTGGTATTGATTTAGCTGTCAACACTGTTGTTGAAGATATTAAATCACGCAGTAAAGAAGTGTCCACAAACGAAGAAATTGCCCAAATCGGAACTATTTCAGCCAATGGGGATTCGTCCATCGGAGATTACATTGCTAAAGCCATGGATAAAGTCGGCAAAGACGGTGTCATCACTGTGGAAGATGCCAAGGGTATGGAAACCGAATTAGAAGTTGTGGAAGGAATGCAATTTGACCGCGGATATTTGTCCCCTTACTTTGTGACAAATCCTGAAAAAATGACTGTGGAATTAGATAATCCATATATTTTAATCAATGAATCCAAATTATCCAACTTACAAGCTTTATTGCCTGTGTTGGAAGCTGTCGTTCAATCAGGACGTCCTTTGTTGATTATTGCTGAAGATGTGGAAGGGGAAGCTTTAGCCACTTTGGTTGTAAATAAATTGCGTGGTGGATTAAAGGTCGCTGCAGTGAAAGCCCCTGGCTTTGGTGATCGCAGAAAAGCTATGTTGGAAGATATTGCCATTTTGACAAATGGCCAAGTTGTTTCCTCTGATTTAGGGATGAAATTGGAAGATGTCCGTTTGGATATGTTGGGTTCAGCCAAATCTATCACTATTACCAAAGAAGAAACTACAATTGTAGATGGAGCTGGCGATAAAGCCACTATTGGTGCACGTTGTGAACAAATCAAAAAGCAAGTGGAAGATGCCACTAATGATTACGATCGTGAAAAATTACAAGAACGCTTGGGGAAACTCTCAGGTGGTGTCGCTGTGATTAAAGTCGGTGGTTCATCTGAAGTCGAAGTTAAAGAAAAGAAAGACCGCGTAGATGATGCTTTACATGCCACCCGCGCTGCTGTCAAAGAAGGTATTGTGACAGGCGGTGGAACTGCCCTGCTCTATGCCACAAAGGCTTTAGAGAATTTGAAACCAGCCAATGATGATCAACGTGTTGGTATTGATATTGTTCGTAAGGCTTTGCAAGCCCCAATTCGTCAGATTACAGCTAATGCTGCTGTGGATGGATCAGTTGTTGTGGGTAAGTTATTGGAAAAATATGAAACCAACACAGGATATGATGCCCGTCAAGGTGAATATGTAGATATGTTCAAGGCTGGGATTATTGACCCGACGAAAGTGGTCAGAACTGCTTTGGAAGGTGCCGGCTCGGTGGGTGGATTGTTAATCACAACAGAAGCAATGGTTGCCGATAAACCAGAACCTAAATGCGATTGTGGGCACCCCCATGGTCCAGATATGGGTGGTATGGGCGGAATGTATTAA
>JAZLIX010000011.1:0-5417 GCA_045617605.1 Alphaproteobacteria bacterium
TTTTCAAAATTAAAAAGCCATAAAAACTTCAATTAAACAAAATCTAATTTTTTCTATTTTATTTTAGATTTTTCTGTTCTAATCTAATTTTTATCTAAATATTTCAATTATTTATACAAGTTTTTTCTTGCGATTTGGGCAAAAATTATATAATTTTATATTACCTCTTCAAGAGGGTATTCAGATTAATTGAAAGGAGAAAAAATGAACAAAATCTAACAACACTAAAAAGGGGAAATGAGAACGCCTGCAAGCAAAATCTCATTTCTCCCTCCTAACACTCCTGAAAAGTGCTGGTAAATTGTGCCCAATTTACATTCCTAATAATAGCGCTCTTTCAGAATTTTGTCAACGGGCAATTATGAAAGAATAAAAAATGGATAGTATTTTATCCAGTGTTGGATTGCACACTCTAAAAAAACAATCAAAAGGAGAAAAATCAATCACGGTATTATCGCTTTTTGATGGTATCTCTTGTGGGAGATTAGCATTACGAAAAGCGAATATTCCTGTGGAAGTGTACTATGCTTCAGAGATTAAAAAGTCTGCTATTAAAGTCACTCAAAAACATTTCCCAGACACAAAACAACTGGGAGATGTGACCATGATTGATTTCTCCAAATTCAAAGGAAAAATTGATTTACTTATTGGGGGCTCGCCTTGTGTTGATTTTAGTTCTGTTCCCGGTGGTTCTCATCAGGGGCTTAAAGGTGAAAAATCAGGGTTATTTTTTGAGTATTTAAGAGCCCTCAAAGAAGTAGCCCCCAAGTATTTTTTTCTGGAAAATGTGGTGATGAAAAAGTCCGAGCAAGATAAGATTTCTGCTTTATTAGGTGTTAAACCAATTGAAATTGACTCGGCCCTTGTCTCATTTCAACGCAGAAGACGCTTGTATTGGACTAATATTCCGGGAGTTCAATTACCCACAGATAGGGGTGTTTCATTCCAAGATTGTATGGATACAGATTTTGATTACTGCAAAAAATTCTTACTTTCAAAAACAGATTATCACGAAAGAATGTGTGGGACACAGCCAATACCAGCAGGTAAGTTTAATTGCAAATGTAAAAATGTGACACATGCAGATAAAGTTGGGACATTAAAGCGTTCTTTATCATTTCCCACTTCTTTGGTGGAGTGCCAACATAATATCCCAGAATATTGCCAATTCAGGGAATTGACCACAAGGGAAAAAGAACTAGCCCAAACATTACCAGTTGGTTATTTAGATGGTTGCTCCATAAGCCAAGCAAGAGATCTGACAGGCGATTGTTGGACGGTGGCAATCATTTCACATATCTTTGGGTTTCTTAAAAAAGCACTATTAACTGAAGGAGAAAAGCATGATTAACACATTGCGCTTCTTTGGAGCACATGAAGAAATCTGTGAAAGTATTGACTATCTTGCCAGCATTTATCCTGAGAGTTTCTGGGATATCGCATTGGAGATGGGTAGCCGGTACTGTGGTGAAAACAATGAATATACATGGGAAGTTGTTTCGGATGCTTTATGTCCAATCAATTTCAATGTGTTAAAAATGGTTTCCCTCTTATTCCCAAATTTAACTTTTTTCCTTAATTCTCAAGGAATATCCAATGGGTTGCCGGTTTAAAGTCATCCATTGAGGAGCAAAATTGATTTTATGAAAGGAGGTGAAGAAATGAAGAAACATTGTAATACGAAATTTCATCCGAAACGCAAGTTCCAAATGAAACGTAAAAAAGCAAAGTGTTTGTTGAAGAAGTTGTTAAAAACAAATCCACAAACACGTGCACAACTACTAGGCAGTGTTAGTCATTTAGGTTTGATGGCCAAAAATGACTAATCAGCCAGACAGATTGTTTAAGTTGGTTCAATCTTCAATCAAAAACCAACAAGTTTAACTAAAAAAGAAAAGGAAAAAAAATATGCCAAATTGGTGTTTTAATACAATGAAAATTAATGGAAATCATCATGACATTGAAAAATGTTTATCTGCCATTAGTGGAAAAGACAATTCAGAAGTTATTGATTTTGAAAAAATCAAGCCTATGCCTACAGAATTGAAAAAGGTTATTGCTTGTGGATCTTTAGAAGAGGATGTGAAATTGGTTGAGAAAGAATCTCAAGGAATTCAATTAACAGAAGAAGAAAAAAAACATTTGCAAGAAACTTGTGACGAAGAAACATCTTGCACATTTTATGAAAATGCTAAATTAGCATTGAAATGTAAGACAAAACATGGGGCTTATGACTGGTATAACTGGGCTTGTGAAAATTGGGGAACTAAATGGAATATCTCTGATACGTCAGGACAATGGACGTCAGAAACTTCCTACATAATGTATTTTGAAACAGCTTGGTCAGCTCCTGAACCAATTTTTCAAACTTTAGGGAAAAGATTTAAAAATCTTGAGTTTGAGATTGAAGCATTTGAACCGTTAATGGGTTTTGGATTTGTGCAGAAATATCAAAACGGAAAACTAGTAAAATCAGTTGTTGGTGATGGTTATTCTGCCGAGTTTAATTAAACATTATTTGTGTTTTTCACCAGATTGTAAAGTGCTGGGGTAATTTAAAATAACCCCAGCAGAATTTTAAACTAAAAAAGTAAAGGAAAAAGAAGAATGACATACAGATGTAGTGGGTGTACCCAAAAGGAATTTGATGATACAGTAAATCGCATCATTAAAGAATTAAAAAAAGGATTGGAATTGGATGAAAAAGACCAAATAAATTGGGGTTTATATAATGCGGTTGAGAATTTTTCTCACTTTGGAGAGATGTATTTTGATGAGTTAGGCCAAATAGATACTGAAGTATCATTTGTTCCCTATGAAAAGGGTTTAGAAAGTAAAGATTTTACTCTAAAAACTCTTCATACATTGGTCATCCATTTAATGCAGTGCAATGAAAGAAATTGTACAATCAGTGATTTGTACATTATCAGCGACTATATTTTTAACTTCCAGTGCAGATATTTTATGATGTCTGATTTAAAGACAATCAAAGGTATTCTCAAGAATAACAGAGAAGAAGAACTATGGGGTTCTGTATATGATAGTTATGACCCAATGTCGTATTTTTATCTGCTGTTTAACCCAAGAAAAGATGTTGTTGAATGGGCTCTTAAAAACATGAAACAACTTCCGCTGGAAGTAGATGGTTGTTCTACTTATTATGAGGAACTTATCAGGACAAGACAAGCAATTCCAGAACTACGAGAGTTGATTTTAAAAACTTTAAAAATCAAAAAAGAGGTGTGGGTCTGATTAAGGTATACTCTCCCTAAATTTTTCTCAATGATTGTAAAGTGCTGGGGAAATTTAAAATAACCCCAGCACTTTTTTAATTTTTGGATATGAGTTCTTCTGCAAACTTTACAAATGTTTTTGAGGCAGGGCCAAGTATCTCTTCATCAAATTGACTACTGTTACTACAAGGGTCTAAATTGAACAAATATGTTTTTGCCCCATTGAGTTTGGCTTCTCTTACAAATCCTGCTGCCGGATAAACAACACCACTTGTCCCGATGGCAATAAACATATCACATTCTGCCAGCATTTTTTCTACTTCATTCATATGATGTGGCATTTCACCAAAAAACACTATATTTGGTTTTAGCATACCCCCAACACAACATTTAGGGCATGTTTCATCTCCTTCTACATCTCCACCAACTTTAATGATATGCCCACAGTTCATACAAATACACTCATCAATTCTGCCATGTATATGGTATATGTTTTTATTTTTGGCTTTTTCATGGAGTAAATCTACATTTTGTGTAATCACATTGATGTGAACATCAGGGAGTTCTTGTTGTAGCATTGAAATAGCAAAATGTGCTGCATTTGGTTTGGCTGCAATCATCTGTGGCCTTAATTCATTAAAAAATGAATGCACAAAAGCAGGATTCCTTTCAAATGCCTCTATTGTAGCAACATCTTCAACCTTATTATTATTCCATAAACCATTATTTGTTCTGAAAGTAGATAAACCACTTTCAGCAGAAATTCCAGAACCTGTTAATATCACAATGTTTTTCATTTGTATCCATCATACGACAAAACAGCGATAACTTCAACGAATATTTAAAGTTATGAGAATCTTTTACTTAAACAAATCATCATGGCTACCGGTAGCAATAAATATCACAGAAGTTTCTGTCATTTGATAGATGATGAGCCAATTAGATTGAACATGGCATTCTCTATACCCTTTCCAGTTCCCCACCAAAGAGTGGTCTTTATATTTTCTGGGTATCTCAATTCCTGATGCTAAAATGTTTAAAATCTCTTCCAGTTCAGCCACAGGATAATGCTTCTTTTGAAGTGCTTTCCAATCTTTTTTAAAACTGGATGTAAATTCTAATTTTTTCATTACTCATCCTGTGATAACCAATCCATTGCTTCTTGCACAGAATTAAAACTGGTGCGATTATCCGGATTTTGTGCTTTGGCCATTGCTTTTTGCAATTTTAAATTAGGTTTATCCGGAACCATGGGATGAAGAGGTAATCCTTGACAGAGCAAAGATTGTGCCACAAAAATACGTATGGCCTCATTTAATGATGTGCCCATAGAACGATAAAGTTCTTCGGCTGCTGCCTTTTGTTTGGCATCAATACGGGTTTGAATCAGTGCATTCATGAATCCTCCTTTGATTTCATTTATAATACTATTGTAATATATTTGAAATCATTTGTCAAGAAAATAATGGAAAAATATTTCTATTTTCCCATTATTATACTTTCTAATCAGATATGTTCTTAATGAGACATATTCTCAAATAAAGGTTTATATTCTTTACCGGTTAAAGATAGGATTCTGCGATTGTTCCTATCAATTTCTTTATACAAGTAGCCCTGACGAATAAGTTCATTGACCATCACTTTGGCTGTGGCTGGTGTCAGGTCTAATGCACTTCCAATACATTCATTACTACCAAAAAACGGATGGTTATTATCTTTCTTGAATTTGATATAATCCAATAAAAGTCGTTTTGTGATTGAAAGTTCTGATTTATTTCTACTCATATGAAACCTCCTTATCATCAATACAATTATATTTTACCAATCCATTATGACATTCCCATATTTTGTATGTGCCGGTCATGAAAGAGTCATCAGTTTCTAATGTAAAAACTAATTGTGGATATTTTTTAGATAAATGAATGAGGACCATTGATGGAGCAACCCAAGGTGTTTCAAATATAACTTCATAGATATTGGGTGAAAATCCCCAATCATTAGTGATAATTGAACCTGTATCCCATTTGATACCATAATGTTGAATACACCATTTGGTCATTGTATCCCCACCAGCAGATTTAATCTGTTCAGAAATTGGTATTATCTTTTGAAAATCAAGAGTATTATTTTCTCCCTTTATTGTATTAAAACATTGTTCAATGTCATTATAGTGACCTCTGATGG
>JAZLIX010000012.1:0-4047 GCA_045617605.1 Alphaproteobacteria bacterium
ATTTGTTTTATAATATAAATATGTTAAAATAAATTGATCTACAAAACTGTCTTGTTTTTCCAATAAAGAGATTACTTTTTGTTGTATTTTTTCTGCTTTTTCAAAATCATTTTGTCTTTCCAACATATCAATTAAATCCAGATAACGATCAATCGCATACTTAGGATCCTCTTCTGAAGGAGAACAATATAAGGCAGATAACACTCGGTGATCATTAATATCTTTTTTCTCTAATAATTCTTTCTGATGTTCTATTAATCCTGTATAGATGCAAGCATCTTCTGATTTTGGATCTACGATGATAGTATTGATTAATTGTAATGCTTTTTCAAATTGTGAGGTCCTACGATATAAATCAATTAATTGTATTTTATCATCTATACCATCTAACTTTTCTAAATAAGAAATAGCTTTTTTACGAAATTCAATTGCATTTTGAATTTCATTTTCATCATCTGCCGCCCATGCTGCTTTTATATAAGCATATGCAATTTCACTATCATTTTTTTTACATTCTTCCAATAAATAAGCATACGCTTGATATTTTTTAGACCATTCATTAATTGAATTTGAAGACAGCTTATCTTTATAGGTTTGAGATTTAATAATTTCATTTTGTTGAGGGCATATTTTTTTGCTGATATCATACGAAACTAATCCACAGTGATTGCATTGTTTGATTGTCAGCATTGTTGCGGAACGTGCCATCTCTCCGGGACGACCATCAAGAGAACCAGGTTCAAGTTGATTCGTTGAGGCTATTATAGAATAAGTATCTTTTGTGTTACAAGATGAACAGGTATATTCGAGGTCTCCAACAGTAGTTGCTTGGACTATACTAGAAATCCCAGATAATAGTAAAAATGCAAATAAATTAATTTTTTTCATAATATCCCCCTTAAAATAAGTTACATTATAAACATATTTTTAAATTATTGTCAAGCTAATCAGTTTCCAATATGCACAGCATTGTCCGCCATTTAAAAACGCCCCCACAAGGGGCGTTTTTTAGTTCAGGGATTTTTTAAGTTGATTTTCGTTTTCGGTCAGCATTTGAATGAAGTGATTGATTTCTTTTTCTGTAATCGCTTTCTTTTTGGTGGCCTTTATTTTATCTTCCACCTTATCCAATAACTCTGTTCGTAAATGGTCTTTCATTTGCAAAAGCATTAAATTTTGGCGCATATGAAAATCCTGTTCCTTTATTTGAATTTGGGTGGCAATTTTGTCATCAAATTCTTGTTGCAGGGCTTTGATTTCCTTTGGCAGTTCTTTATCAACGGGTTTTCTTTTTAATTCCTTGACGATTTGTTGATGGGCGGTCAGGGCTTCCTGATAAACCTCTTGAGCCTTTTGAATATCCGTTTCAACCTGTGTCCGTTTTGCCCCGAAAAATTTTTGAATCCGTTGGCGAATCGGTGGAAAAATAACCAAGCCAACCACAATCACAAAAGACAAGCTTAACCAAAATTCAGGATGTGTCAATGGATTCATGAACTTCCTTTCACCGCCTTTGAAACAAAATCAGACAGTCCCTCTTTCACTTTTTTTTCATTTTGTTCCAACGTTTGAACTTGATGTTGTAATTGACGAATCAAGTCTTTTTCTTTTTTTTCTAAAGCTGATTGAAAACGAAGCAATTCTTCTTTGTGCGCTGAGGCCAAAAGATGTTGGTGTTGTTTTAAAAAAGCCTGTTTTTTTTGATCCAATTGTTGTTGCAGGCATTG
Organism: Alphaproteobacteria bacterium; assembly: GCA_045617605.1. Classification (GTDB taxonomy): domain Bacteria; phylum Pseudomonadota; class Alphaproteobacteria; order CAAHEQ01; family UBA3637; genus UBA3637. The sequence goes on from JAZLIX010000012.1 coordinate 1,728, forward strand.
GACTTCCTGAGTCAGTTGTTCTGCTTTTTCCAAGGGCTGATCAATTTGTTCAGCCCGTTTTGAAAAAATCTTATCAAACAGGGGAAAAACAATAAAAGTAACACCCAAGTACAGTCCACCGAAACTAATCAGTAACCAAAAGATTTGACTGAGCCAAAAAGCTGTATCAAATTGAGGCATCAAGCACCTTTATAAATACAACAAAACAATAGCCAACCCCAATGCATAAAGGGCTATAGCCTCGGTAATAGCGGCCCCGCCCCACGCAAACAAGCTGACATCATTTTTCACTTCAGGATTACGACTGACCGCCGAAATAATCGTCACCCAAATTTGCGACACACCTTTGGCGACCCCTAACATCACCAGTGCGATAATACCCACAGACAAATAACGCATGCCGTCAGCTAAATATTTCATTGATTCTGCATCCATTTTCTCCCCCTTTTCTTAATGGCTAGATTCCATAGCCTCGCTTAAATAAATGCTGGTCAAGATAGTATAAATGTAAGCTTGTAAAAAAGCAATCCCTAATTCAAAAAGTGTCATTAATAAAATAAAAATTAATGGGAAAGCCCCCGCCAAACCAGAAGTCGTTGTGAAGTAGGCCATAATATCCAGCAAAATATGTCCCACAATCATATTCATCACCAAACGAACTGTCAAACTGAATGGCTTTGCAATAAAAGAAATCAGCTCAATAGGAATCACAATCGGGGCCAAAATACGGGGAATACCCGCTGGCATAAACGTTTGAAACCAACTGAAGCCACGATGATAAATGCCAATCAATGAAGATATCACAAGCCCCAGTAAGGCAAAAGCCCCCACAGGAATCAGTTGACCTGTAAAAGTAAAGCCCATTGGCACTAACCCCAATAAGTTACCCATAAAAATAAAAACAAAAATACTGAATAAAAAAGGCAGATAAGGCTTGGCTTTATCCCCCAAGGCTTCATGACCGATCTTTTTAACAAAGTGGTACAGGCTTTCGGATAAACTTTGCAAAGCCCCCGGAATAACCTGACAACGACACAAACTTAAAATTAAAGTAACCAATCCAATAAATGCCGAAAGTACCATAAACAAAGCTGAATTTGTCAGCGATAAATTCCACCCCCCTATTTCCAAAGGGATGATTTCTTTGACAACAAATTGTTCCAATGGATTTATCATTTTTTATCCTGTTTTATGGCGAAACGAATAATTGTATAAAGACCTGCTATTCCACCTAATAATGTCAGTCCTGCTGTCAATAAGGGAGGAGTGTGAAATACCTTTTGAAAAAAAAGCCCCAAAGCTAATCCAACCAAAATACAACTGATTAAATCGGTTAAAATCTTAACCGCAATTCCATAGCCTTCTGGTTTCAAAGAAGAATTTAAAGGTTCTTCTTTTTCCTTTAATTGCCTGATTTTTTCCTGTAATTCTTGAATATCAGAGGTCATTTTTTAAAGGCTTCCCGCAATTCCTTCAATACTTTTTTATCCGAACCAGACCACTTACGTACCTCGGATCCGTCACGCATTACTAATGTTGGTGTTCCTGTAATACCGTAAAGACGTGCTAAATTGGCCTGTTGTTCAATAATATTTTGTTGCAGATTTGTATCAGTAATACACAAATTAAATTGATCTTGTGTCATTCCTTGACGAGCCGCATAGCTGGCAATTATTTTACGAACCTCACTTGTATCCTTAGTCATCCATTTAGATTGAGTTGCATATAAATCATCTTCCAATTTATCAGCTGCCCCTACATCTAAACACCGTAGGGTTTGAGTTGCCAGCAATCCATTTCCCCCAGAAAACATATCAACAATAATCAGTTGTGCTTTTCCAGTATCAGTAAATTCACGCTTTAATTGGGGTAAAATCTTTTTATGAAAATCTGCGCAATGAGGACAAGTGAGCGAAGTAAATAAATAAAGTTGAACAGGTGCACTTTTTCCAAAAGCCCTTAAATCAGAAGGCGAAAAAGCCAAACTTTGCAACGAAAACAATAAAGAAATCATAAAAGTAAAAAATCTCATAAATCCTCCTTTGATGAAAAGAATATAACACCCCTTAAGCCGTTTGTCCAGTAAAAACTTTTGCTTGCCTTTTAAAATTAAATCAAGTACAATGTCAAGTGTCTGAAAAAAAACGAAAGGATTTATTATGGCAGGAAGTATTAATAAAGTTGTTTTAGTGGGAAATCTAGGACGTGATCCAGAAGTTCGTCATACAACATCTGGCAATAAAATTGTTCATTTATCAGTGGCAACATCTGATTCATGGCGTGATAAAAATGGGGAACGTCAAGAAAAAACAGAATGGCA
>JAZLIX010000013.1:0-9840 GCA_045617605.1 Alphaproteobacteria bacterium
AATGCTAAAACTGGGCATATTTTATTGGGGATAAAAGGTGGTGGAATTCAAATAAGTATGGCCACTATTAAATTGATAATGCATGAAATGATTCATTTAGGTATTGAAAATTTAATTATACACGATAAATCTGAAAATTTATTATTAACCCAAGATGAAAAAGAAAGAATTGTGGATAATTTATGCCAATATGTGGGAAAAGGGATTTTTGATGAAAGTCTTTTAAGGTTTCAACCTCAAACGGAAAAATACTCTTATATGGATAAATTTTGTATTGACCAACCACGATATAACCTTGTGGCCGAAATTCAAAAATATTTACAAGAAAAAGATTCAATCTAAAATCTTAGCAATATAATATCCATGTTGCCATTTGTTGTGATATTTTGCTATTTCTCTGGCCATACCTTCAATTTCAAAACCCAATTTTTGATATAAGCCCAATGCTTTGATATTTTCGTGGAAAACCATTCCTTGAATCCGATGCACCTTTTCCTTCTTGGACCATTTAATGAGTTTCTTCATAATAAATGTCCCTAAACCACAACTAGTATAATTTTCCAAGATTGTAATACCAAAATCTCCCGCTAAAGCATTTCTCGGATGATTTCTACGACCCAAGATGATAGACCCAAAACCAATTAACTTCTTCTTATTCCATACACCTAAAAAATAGGCATCAGGACTATCATACAATTTGACACAAGATTCTTTGTTTCTCTTGGGTTGTCCAGGATATTGGTTGGTCCAGTGAGCTTCTTTCCCACGAGAAAAGAGATCTAAAAAATCCATCACATCATCATAATCTGAGCCTTTGATTTTACGAGCAGTGAATCTTTTTCCATCTTTTGTTGTAATCGTTTTGTTCATATTGTCTCCTTATTTTAAATACAGGCTGGGATCAACGGGTTTGGTTTTATAGCGGACTTCAAAATGCAGTTGCGGTGTTTTAACGCCCCCTGTCTTACCAACAGTTCCAATCTTTTGTTTGGCTTTGACGGTAGCCCCTTTCTTGACGGAAATCTTGTCCGCATGGGCGTAGGCAGTGAACCAGCCATTATCGTGTTTGAGTAGAATTAAATTGCCGTAGCCTTTCAAGTCATTGCCTGCATAGGCGACTGTTCCTTTATCTGCTGCTAAAATCGGTGTGCCAGCTTTGGCAGAAATGTTGATGCCGTCATTGTGAACACCTGCACTATTTGTTCCAAAATTTTCAATAATTTTTCCAGAAACGGGCCTTTCAAAGCGTTTTCCTTGTGCCGTTTTGGGGATTTGGATAGTGGATTTGACGGGGGTATTTTTGGCTTTCGTTTCGGGAGGATTCAGGGCTTTTTTCGTATTTGTCTTTTGGGATGTTGATACAGTTCCAGTCCCTGTTTCATCCCATGATTTTACAATCAGTTTTTGCCCCGGTTTTAAAGTGTAGGGTGGCTTTATTTTGTTTTGTCGGGCGACTGCTGTTACATTAGAATCAAATTTACGTGCAATGGAATAAAGCGTATCCCCCTTGCGAACAGTATATGTTTTTTGTTCTGGAATTTTTAAAATCTGCCCTACTTTAATGGTATAGGGGGCTGACAGATGATTTTCTTGAATCAATGCTCTTACAGGAACTTCTTTTTTTCGGGCAATGGAATAAAGCGTATCACCTCGCCGGACACGTACCGAAGAAGTACATCCAGTCAGAATAATAGCTAATGTGAATATCAAAATCCCCTTTTGCATAAAGTTAATTTAACACGCTTTCAAAAAAAAGACAAGAAAAAACCGAGAGTTTTTACTCTCGGTTTCCCCCTTTTAGGATTTCAAGCACTTATTATTTTGCTTGAGAAGCTTTAACGGCTTTTTCTAAGTTTTCGCCCAACAAAGCGCCTGGATTGATTTTTCCATCCACAATCAACATAGGTACACCGTTGATGTTCAGTTTTTGAGCATAAACTTTATTAGCTGTTAATTTGCCACGAATCTTGTCGCCATTAGCATCAGCTTTCAATTTCTTTGTATCCAATTTCAAACCTTCGCCCAACTTGACCAAAGCTTCTTCATCTAATCTTCCTTGAGCATTACCGACAGCTTCATGCATTTCGGCATACTTACCTTGTTCGCCAGCAGCTAATACATAGCGAGCAATTGTTTCAGAAGCTTCCCCAAAGATAGGTGTGTCAATTGGAATCCAACGAATGTTTTTGGCACGTTTAATTGCTTCACGCATTTCTTTATTTGTTTTCTTGCACCAACCACATTGATGATCAAAGAATTCGATAATGACAAATTTACCCTTTGGATTGCCCAAAGAATAATTGGCTTTATCGTTCACGATTTCGTTTACGATTTCAGCTGGAGCGGTGGCTTGTTCTGCTGGTTCAGCACGATTTCCACCACGTTGTTTGGCTTCCAAATTTTTGTAGAATTTTTCCACAGAATCAATAATTTCTTTTGGATGATTGGCCACATATTCATTCAATTTTTTTTCACAATTACAGCATCCTAAACGTCCGCCGATAAAACCAACAACACCAGCCACAACCAAAGCAGTTACAATTTTAGCTACTTTATTTTGACCACATGTACATCCACAAGAACAAGCTCCTTCTGTTTCAGAAGTGGCTTTTGTACGATGTAAAACCTTTTTAATTTTTTTAATCATTTAATTTCTCCTTATATTTTGTTTGAAAGAACAGATTTTTTTTAGCACATATTTTTTTGAATTGCAAGGGGAAAAATAAAAAATTTGGGGCTTTTTTTGAAGCCCCATTTTTTAAAATTTATATTGAAAGCCCATTCCAAAGATTTCTGACTTTAAATGATATTTGGCGTTAAAATCTCCTCCAGCTATGACATTTCCTTCAGCTTTAGCATTATGGATGAATAGATGAGAATAACCAATATCTAATTGCCAATTATCTTTGGTATAGCTGGCACCAATGGAAGCCCAAATTCGTCTTTCATCAGGAATACGAGCTGTACGATTTTTAACGGAACGAATCGCAGTATTATCCCATGATGAACCGAAACGGAAAGTTAAATTTTTACAGTATTTATAGTCTGCCCCAAGTCCCAACAACCAAGTATTACGCCAATTTTCATTGACGGAAGTTAAAGGACCTGGTGTGGGTTTGTTTTCTTGATAGATATCCAATTTCTTAAAGCGTGTCCAACGTGTCCATCTGGCAATTCCAGATAAAGTCCATTTGGGATTTAATTCTTGCGCCACAGAAAATAAAACTGTTTCCGGGGTTGTAATTTTAGCGTGAATATTGTGTTCTCCGTCTAAAAAACTGAACATTGGTATTCCCGCAGAATTTCCCTTATTTTTTCCTTGGAGTTTATGATTTATTTTGCTACGATAGGAAACACCTAGACGAGTTGTCTTTGTGGGCTTATAGGTTAGACCAACGGTATAGCCAACTCCCATGTCATCAGCATTTTTCATATCAGTATTTCCGCCCCCAGGTACTCCTCCAGTTAAATGGGCGAGTGCGTATTGAAAATTGACGCCTACTCCCACAGAAACTGAATCTAAAATTTTATAAGATAAGGCTGGTGTTAAATTCACAACTGTAATGGCGGAATACTGACCTTGTTCTGTTCCAAACCAATTATTTTTATAATCACTGGCGAGTCCAAAAGGAACATAAAACCCAATTCCTAAATTTGTTTTATCATTGAGTTTTGTCTGACCAAATAAATTTGGCATCAAACGAAAAATACGTGTGGCAGAATTTCCGGATTTTTCATATCCTCCCGGGAGTGTACTTGTTCCTTTTGCTTTGCCACGAACGTCTGTGGCAATAGCCCCCAATTGAATGCCTGATTTTTCTACCAAACTCATTCCAGCAGGGTTAAATGCAATTGCCGAATAATCATCAGCCATAACCCCAGAACCAGCAAAAGCACGTCCAAGATTTGTCAAGGAATATTCTTGTAATTGATAACCAGCGGCTGAAACATTTGTTGCCATTGTCATTGTTAAAACAAAACTGAATAAATACTTTTTTTGCATAAAAACTCCTTTTTTAAAGATTATTTGTATTTTATCAAAGGTCTCTTTTTTTGTCGCATAAAAAAGGTCGCATACTATAAAATGTCATAGATTGTTCTTATTTATGTCATAAAAGTGTCATAAAATAAGACAATTTCTGTTGAGGGTAAAAAAAACTTGCAAGTGTGCTGTGGCTGTGCTAGATTAAAGAAAAAATAAAAGGGGGTTCGTATGCGTAAAATTTTACTTTTATTAGGTCTTACAACTATGTTGTCAGGAACGGCAGAAGCGGCTTTATCTGATGGTGTTTTATCCTATCAATACAAGCAATATTCGGCTGCTTTTGCTGAATTTACTTATTTGGCTGAAGAAGGGAATCCGGCCGCAGCTTATTATTTGGGAAAATTGTATCAGGATGGATTGGGGACATCACAGAATTTAGCTAAAGCAAGGCAATTGTTTCAGGCAGCAGATTCGGGGTATTATTTTCCTGCTACAGCCGAATTAGGTAAGATGTTGTTGCTTGGATCTTCTCAAGTGCCGGCTGAACCAGGGCGAGGGATTTCTTTGCTCAAAAAAGCAGCACATGCAGGATCATCAGAAGCTGCCTTTGAATTGGGGATGGCTTATGCTAATGGAACAGGTGGTGAGGTGAATTTTAATTATGCCTATGGTTATTATTTAATGGCTGCCTTACAGGGGAATATGAAAGCCCAATATGCCTTGGCAAAGCTCTATATGGAAGGGCGTGGGGTGCCACAAGAATATAAGGAAATGTTAAAATGGTTGTCTCGTTCGGCTAATCAAGGGTATGTATTGGCGCAGGTTGCTTTGGCAGATATTCGCATGACAAATCAGCGACTTAAAAATGCTGCAGATGCTTATGGTTGGTATAGTATTATTGCTGCCTATAATCAAGATGAAGTTGGAAAAAAGGCAATTGAAAAGCGGGATGCTTTGGCGGAAGGTTTGGATACAAAAGTGTTAGCAGATAGGCAGGCAAAAGTACGGTCTTGGAAGCCTGTTCCTGCCGATAAGTCAGTTCCGGAAAAGGAAAAGGAAGAAACTCAGATTCCGACTATTCCTGGTTTTAATGATCCTCAGGCTTTACAAGATTTAATGCTTCAGGAGGGGTATCTTCCTCGTGATGGGCGTCCTTTCGGAATTACAACACAAATGGTGGATGAGGCTATCAGTTTGCAAAACGTAGATAATTTAACTAATGCTATAGAACAAGCTGGTCATCGTAAAAAAACAGCTTATGGGTATTATGGGGATTTATACAAGACACGGTTAAATAATCTGGAAGAGGCGTTTAATTGGTATAAAAAAGGAGCAGAAGCTGGGGATGTCTATGCTGAATATCAATTGGCAAAAATGTATTGTGAAGGGAAAGGTGTACCTCAACCAGATGCTGTCGCCTGTTATGCGTGGTTAAGGATGGCGCAAGAAGAACAAAATCCAATGCTTAATGGATTGGTCCAAACTGCCCTATCCACAGTACGTTCCAATGCTACAACAGAGGAATTGAAAAATGGTGAAACTCTTTTTGAAACGCTTCAAAAATCCCCTGAAGAAAAGCAAGAAGAAAAAACCTCTACGTTAGATTTCTTTTAAAAAGAAAAAGTGATTTTAGTCCCAATGGATTGATGGTATGTTTTGGTTTGATGGTGGACTTTCCCTCTTGCCTGCCATTCCCCATTTATGCTGAGTGCCATCCACTTTGTTGGTAAATAGGCGTATTCTCCACGTATACCATAAGAACGCTCTTTGGTGTTTTTATCATATTGTAGATAAAGGGCACTATCCAAAGTCATTTCTGAATTAATATTTTGAAAAACACCCGTTTCTCCACGATAAATTGGTGTATTGAAATCGGACCTCGCATTCATTGGAAAAGTTCCTTGTAAATGCAAATAAGGGGTCATTTCTTGGAATGTTTTTCCTAAACGTGCATGGGTTTCTATGTTTCGTCTGGAAGCCCAATTTGCATTTGTTTGTTGATGATAAAGGGCAGTCAGTTGGGTTAGAATACCACCCAATTCCCCTTGTACTTTTAATCCAGTCTCATACCCTGTTGTACGAGGGGTTGAAAAAGTTGTCATTTGTTTTTGACGCATCCAATTTAAATCCCCCCCTAAAAGAAGGGCAATGTTATTTGATAGTCCCACAGTGATTTCTTCGTTTAAAGCGCGACGATAAGTCCGTGTTGAGGGGGCTGTTTTAATTTTGTTTTTAGTATAAGTAGTCCCAGTTTGTATCAATAAATGACCTGCTTGTGGTAGATAAAAGGGGGAAGTCATTTCTGTTGCAAAGGCTGAAAATGAAGTTAAGATAACACAACAGGAAAGAAAAGTTTTAAGCATTTAAGCCTCCTTATTTTTTAGTTTTTGATTAATTTCTTGGATTAATTCTTCGGTTAAATCCGTTTTTAAATCCAATGCTTTTTTATATTGAAAACCAGCTTCACGATGGCGATTCAACGCTTCGTAAATATCTCCTAAATGGGCATTGATTAAGGCGCTTTGTGGCATTAAATCCACAGCTTGTTCAGCGAGTGGTAAAGCAATTGAAGCCTGTCCTTTTTTCCAATATCCGAAAGCCATGCTGTCTAAAATATAGGCATCATTTGGTTTTTTTTGATAGGCTTTTTGAACTAATTCAAAACCTTCATCTATTTGGTTGTTTTCCAATTGATGATATCCTAAATCGTTTAAAAGAATGGCGTTTTCTGGATCCAAATTATAAGCATGTGTTAAATCGGCCAGCATTTTATCATTTTCTTGATGACCATATAAAAGACCACGCATTAAATAGGCTTGAATCAAGGGTTCATTTTTAGAATCGTTTTCAAGTTGAGGAATCAGCCGATTATAGATTTCTATGGCTTTTTCACGTTGTCCTTGTTTCTGATAGGCTTCCCCTAATAATGTTAGAAGAGGAATACTGGTCTTATTTGTTTTTTCCAGTTTTTCTAATATGTTTATCGCTTCATTTGTTTTATCTAATAACATTAAAGAGTTGGCTTTTTTGAAATCCAATGTGGCAGAATGAAATGCCAGTCGGTCATAATAGGCAAGAGAAACTGTTGGCAGGTTTAATCCTTCGGCTAATTCAGCCCCCCAGATAAGACTGATTTGTTTTTCTGGGTCTAAAAAAAGTGCTAAACTGTTGGCAATCATTGATTCTTCTCGGGTATAATGACCATTACCCCCCAAAGCTGAAACAACATAAAAACTTTCTGCCAATCCTTTTATAGGGGTAATTTCTTTTTGTCCTACTTGTACTAATAAGTCGGCAGTGGCAGGATAAGATAAAGCTAAATCTTGATATTTTTTATAAAGGGCTGATTTTTCCCAATTTCCTGTTTTTGTAATTGCTTCTTTGAGTAAGGGAAAATAACCGATTGCAGAAACGGTATTATCACCTATTTGATTAATTCCCTGTTGGATTAACTCCTCGTTTTTAAAATAGGAACCTAGCAAGACTTTTTGGTAGCCTTTGATAAAAGGAACCCCTTTTAAACGTTCAATTTCTTGTAAAGCTTTTTCTGAATTGTTTTGGGCAGCATACACCCAAGCCCTTGTCAAAGGAATTAGCAACTCATCTGCCCCTGACAGAGGTTTATTTTGAGTTATTTTTAAAGATTCATCCAGTTGATTATTATCAAAATAAGAGACCAATTTTGCATAATCTGTCAGTAGTTTTTTATCATCAAAATCATTTAAGAAAGGCATAATGACATTTGCTTTTCCTTGAATCATTGCCAATACATAAGTATCCTCTAACAAGGTGGAGTAATGAGGGTCTTTTTTTAAAACATCAGCATAGGCGATGACCGCTTTGTTTAAATCTTTATTAATACGAGCCATATTACCGGTTAAGTAGCTGTTCACAGCAATTGTATCAGGCAAGGGGCGTTTGCTGACCCAAAGGTCTTCAGTTTTAAAGCTGGAGTGTTTGATGGGATTTTTCAAAAATCCAACAATCACCAATGCTCCTATTACCATAATAAGAATTAAATAAAGTAATGTTCTTTTTTTCATACAGACCTTTCTTTTTTTTCTTAAATATGGTAGAATTGTTTTGTAAAAAGAGCAAGTAAAAATGACGATTTATCAAAAATTATCTTGGATGCAACAAATGGGGATTCGAGTTTTGTGTGGTGAAGAATCACATCCCTTGGTGCAAGCAAAGCCTGTTCGGTCTGATAATACTTTATCAGTTTTAGATAAAAAGTTAGCGCAATCAAAAAGTGCTTTAAGTGCTACGGCAACTCATCCTATTGGTGGGGTTGGAGTTATCCCCGCCCAAATAATGTGTGTTTTGGAAATGCCATCGGCCAGCGAAGATAAAACAGGGGAAGCTCTTTCTGGGGCCGAAGGGACATTGTTAAAAAAAATGTTAAATGCGATTGGATTGGATATCACAAAGCAAACTTATGTAACATATTTAAGTCCGTGGCGTTCTCCTGGGGCAAGGGTCTTAACTAACCTTGAAACACAGGAAGGGCTTGCCTTGTTAAAACAAAGAATTCAGGTTGTTCAGCCAAAGATTTTATTGCTTTTTGGTATGTCGGTGACGAAAGCGTTGCTTAATATTCCTTTGGGTGAAGCTCGTTCTAAAATTCATTCTTATGATAAAGCCTCTGTTTTTGCCACTTTTGCTCCCAGTTTTTTAATAAAAAACAATGATTATAGAAGACCAGCTTGGGAAGATTTGAAAAAGTTGAATGCTTTTTTTAAGGAACATAAATGAAAAAACGTTTTTACCCTGGTGCTCCAGCCAGTAATGATCAATTAATTGTTAATCAACTTTTTCGTCACTATTGTAATTGTTATAGTTATGCAGTACAGGATTATTTTGCCGGACATTTAACAGGACTTTCAGGGATACAAAGATCTGGATACTTACCTCGTCCCGGTCAAACACGTGGAAAAAGTTATACGGATTTAAAAGGTAAAAATATTCGTGGAATGCGTCGAGCTATTTGTGAAGATGGCCTTTTGTTCGCAGGCGAAAAATATCCACAAAGGGTTCCGGATGATAAATACGTTATTTGTTGCTTTTTAGAGCCGGGACAGTATCACTTTATTCGTCAGAATCAAGATGGTTCATGGAGTAGTAAAAACGGTCCTAATGAAGTGACCTTTCTGGATAGTAAACAAGAACCTTTAACTGACCCCGAAAATTTTTATCACAAGGATCCTACCTGTTCTTTTGTGGGGTATTTTTTTGTGCCTAAAGGGGGAATTCGGGTAGGAGTTCGTGCCTATGAAGAAAAAAAGTTAGCGGAATTAGAAAAGCGTTCACTAAAGCATCCTGTTCAAAAAAAATTGCGTGATTTTTTAAGGCGTTCTGTTCAAGTGACCCATGAAAGTGATGAGATAAAAAAGAAAGCATTTGAAATGTGGACTAAAAATCCGAAAGATTTGTTGCACCTGTGGAATGGTTATATTCAGGATATATGTGCCTTGGCTCTTTTCTTAAAAAGAGGAGGTTTTCAACGACCTTCTTTGTTAAAACTCGCTCGCACTCGAGGTAAAAAAGATAGATCTGATTGATTTTGATTTGCTAAAAAATCCCGTCTTTTGTGCTATTGTTCCGAAAATATTTTCACCTAGGGAGCCAATAAGGATTTTCCTGCTTGAGCAAATTCTTTAGGGTTGCGTTCTAAAGGAAAGTCTTTTTGTAAATATTTTTTAATCATCTGTTTTAGGGGGGAGAAGATCAATTTTTGTTAAACGATTTTTATCCCGTTGAGCAACCGTAAAAGTCCAACCATCAAAAATAAATTGCTGTCCTTCTTCTGGAATTTTTTCGGTAAAATACATCAAAAGTCCTGCTAAAGTGGCAGC
>JAZLIX010000014.1:0-27209 GCA_045617605.1 Alphaproteobacteria bacterium
TGCTTAGAATTAACTTCTTTTAACGTTTCCAAAAAAACACGCAATCCTGCCGAAGAAATATAATCCACTTTTTTTAAATCAAAGATAATATTTTGAACATCAGAAAAATCTATTTCCGACTGCAATTTGGGGGCTGTTAAAGTATCTATCCGTCCAGTGATGGATAAGGTTAAAGTATTGCCTTGTTGTTTTTTTTGTACTTTCATTTACTCCCCCTTTAGAAAGGAGTTTACTTAAATCTTTTTATTTTTGCAAGGTAAATGTTATTTTTCCCATAATTAATGTGATTTAGAATACAAAAAAAATACCACCGATTGATTATCGGTGGTAAATACAAGACTTATTTCTATCGCTTAACTATAACCCAGAAAATCATCTACCTGAGTTACGGTTATGTTGTTGGGCAATAGAAACTTTTACATTATTTTGAGAAGGCTTATCTTCTTTTCCAACAGCGAAGTCTATCATTGCATTAAACAAATTTCCTACGGCTTTTCCACCTTCAAAAAGTGTTTCTCCAGCTCCAGTTATGGGACTTATGATACCTTTTCCCAATTTGACTCCCCCCTCTTTAAAGTTTCCTGTAAGTACATCACCTATACCGCCTACCAAATCTTTTCCGGTCCGCACAGCAATCTTATCAACCCCGGTTTTAACAGTACTTAAAACAGAAGCATCTTCTTGTTGATTAGCATTTTGGCCTAATGTTGCACGCAGAGTACCATTAACCAAGCCACGCCCTGCCTCTCCAAGTTCTTTAGCGGTATCCAAAACGGTATTTGCAGCATCTTCAGGAACACCCGTCACGGCATCAACAACATTCCTAGTTGCTTGATTAACTTTGCCTTCAACAATATTCTTTCCAGCATCAATAATACGATGTCCTGATTTTTTAAACATTTCAACCGTACCTTTTGCAGCAACCTCGCCTGTACTAAGGATTGAAGAACCTTTTGTACTGACATTAGTAGCAGAAGGGGTATCTGTCGCTTTAGGTGCAACTGATTTGACATTATCTGTTGGGGGAGTTTCTAGACTCCATACATTAACTTCATGCTCATTCACTCTTACTTTACGGATTTTAACAGTTGTTTCTTCTTTTTCGTGCATCACCGGTTGGACTATTTTTGGTTCTGAAGAAACCCCACGATCCACATCACTTTTATCAGATTGCTGTTTATCGGATTTTGTCCCCCAAAGACCAGCTAAGCCAGCCAACCCCAACAACCCAATTGCTCCAATCCAGCCCCATTTAGAACGTTTTGGTTGTGATGGTTCTGTTCTTGGACTTGGTTGTACCGATTCCTCAGGAGGCAATTCAATTTCTGGATTTTGAGCCGATGATTCCACAGGCTCCTCTGGAGTTTGTTTCACTGGTTCCACAGGAGGAACTGGAGTTGATGACGGTTGTTCCACAGTCTCCTCTGGAATTTGTTCCATTGGTTCCACAGGAGGAACTGGAGTTGATGACGGTTGTTCCACAGGCTCCTCTGGAGTTTGTTTCACTGGTTCCACAGGAGGAACTGGAGTTGATGCCGAATTCTCCGGTCTATTCGATATTTCATCTGAAACCCCTTGGGTAGATGTTTTTCCGTCCTCACCTTTTGATGGGGTAACCCATACCTTGATTTTTTTGTCACGGTAAACACCATCATCCAATACACCAAAAGCCCCATCAAATTGATCAGTAAACTTTTTCAATTCTTCATTTACAATCAGACTATTCAACCCATCAACATATTTTTTCTTGGCTTCTTTATATTCTTTTGATCCCCAAGAAAGTCCTCTTAAACGTCCATAAGCATCAATCACTTTCTTTAAAACTTCTTTTTCTTGTGGGGTCTTTGCTGTAGCATCTTCCTCTAATCTAGGAATCAACTCACCTATATTCCGAATCTTATCATTCAGAGTAGTTAGATCTTGAATATTAAGTTCTTCTAATTTTGCATCAGGATCAGGAACCAACATTTCTTTTGTTTTTTCACGATCTATTCCATCATCCATAGTGCCCAATGCACCATCAAAAATTTGGGTAAAATCGGCAAGAGCTTTAGTTGTGATAAGACGGTCTAATTTACCAGTAATGAATTGGTCTCGGACAGCCTTATATTCAGGACTTAAGCTATCATATCCTTTAGCTTTAACCTCTGCTATTTTTTCATAGGCCTCTGTTACCTTTTTTAACAAGTCTTTTCGGGCAGCCAACTCTTCAGTGGTTTCCGTATATTTTTCTGTTTTTATACGTTTAATTTCAATGTCTTTCAAAATATTTACCACCTCACTGGCATTATGCATTGCATCCAATTTTTCCAATGATTGGTATTTTACAGTTCCTAAAATCATAGGGCGATTATTGATTGGTTTATCGCCAGATGGTTTTGTTTCTTCACGATCTGTTTCAGGAGGAACTGGATTATTTCCCTGATCGTCATTTTCAGAAGTTTTAGGAGCAGGAGCTTTTTTCCCCTTTTTTCCTTGTCCACCTTTACCCTGTGATTTAGGAGCAACAAACTTTTCTCCAAAAACTCTATCTTCAGTAACAGAAGTTTTTCCTTGTTGTTTAGAGGTTGCTCTAGCATAAACATCTGCATAATTTTCCTTTATCAGTTTTAAAAGCTTAACAGCTTCATATGCAGGTTGTTCATTTATTTTTGCAAGCTCCACAGCTTGTTTTGAGTCCGGGGACGAAAGCACATATCCATTTTTAGATAACTTCAATGTTTTAATCAAATCAAAGTGAGTTGTTAACAAATCAATAGCTTCGTCCAAGCGTTTAAAATCCTTTCTAGCAAAACCCTCTTTTTTAATTTCATCATTTTCTATTTTCTTTTTGACAACTTTTAAAGCCTCTTCAAATGTTTCTACCTGCTGTTCATCAACCTCGTTTTCTTCGGGAGAAGCCGAAGCATCCACACCTTCCAAATCAGGATCAGTAAATATCTGTTTATCCGTGTATGTAGTATTCACTTCTTCAGGTTGTGATTTTTCAATTGTTTTTTCGGGAGAAGCCGAAGCATCCACACCTTCCAAATCAGGATCTGCAAATATCTGTTTATACGTGTATGTAGTATTCACTTCCTCAGGTTGTTCAACAACCTTCTGGCCTGATTCTTCTGTCTTTTCTTCAACCGATTTTGATGATTGTTTGGCCACAACCGTTTTTTCTTGACTTTCTGGTTGTACTTCTTTGGAACGGAAACGATTTTTTATACGCCCAAACTGTTCGGCAATATTTTTATTTTTTCCAGTCAAAGCCCCCTGAATAACCATAGCATCAATAACCATTTCTTTTTCTTCAGGTGTTATTTGACGCCCCTCCTTGGTTTCAACCAATTTCAACTTGTTTATAGATTTAGCACCTGACTGCAATTTAAACCGTTTATCCAAACGAACATGATCAACTGCATTCATAAAACCATCTACAATTCTTTGGACATCTGCCCCAGGTTGTTCAACCAATAAAGTAAACAACTCTTTTTGTTGACTTGTTCTTAATTTATTTTTTATAAAATCTTTAATTTCAGGTCTTTCTGTGACTTTCATATTTTCCTCCTGATAATTTGAATAACCAATATATGTTTTTAAAAAAAATTGAATCGCCTCTTTATTGTCTCGATTTTCTGCAATATCCATAGCTGAAAGAGTTTTTTTCTTTCCTGCTTTTTCAAAACTAAACGTTTTTTCAAAATCACAACCACGTTCATATAAAAATTCCAATAATTCAGTATCTGCTATGCCTGCAGCAACACATCCCAAAGGCGCACCAAAAACATTGGGAAGAGAAATGTTAACATCTGCCCCTTGCAGAATCAAATCCTGAATAGCCTTTTTGGAATCTTGAGTTATACGATTATTACCATCAACATTGATCTCTAAATTAGATAATTTTTGAGTTGCTTCTTGTGGTGTCATTTTTATTTTTCCCTTTCTAATAATGTTTTTTTCTTGTACTTCTGAAATATCAACCGAATCATAATTAACGCCTTCCTCCCCATAATAATTATGCATAGACACAGGATTTTTTCCTTCCTTACCCGCTAAATAATATGCTAAATCCAGCCCTTGAATTCTTGAAGCCCTTTCACCAACAGAAGCATAGTGAAATACTTTAACACCCTTTCGAGCCAACCCAAGAAATCCAAAAGAATCCGTATCGAGAAATGTTTCAGGTAAATCATGGGAGATTAAATTTTCAGCGATAGATTTTGCTTCTTCTCTACTAATTTTTCGTGGTTCTAAAGCCATTTTCATTCCAGGAATTGCTTTTCCCTGATCTAAAACAGGAAGACCATCTAAATAATCTGTATATCGAGTATCTAAATAAGGGGCCACAATTTCATGTAATTCTTTGGCAATTTTTGGAGTGATTTTTTCAGTCATATAAACATTCAAACTATCTGAACGATCAGTAGAACCAACAAAGGGCATCTTAAAACCTGAGTGATGTTTAATAATAAATTCATCCAACTTTTCTACCAGCTTTTTAAAATCAGGGTGGTCCATTTTAATAGCCACTTGAAAACGTTCTACAAATTCCCGATCATCTCTCGATAAATGCCAAGCAAATGCCCCTTGCTGGCTTGCAATTGAAATACCTTCCTTTTTATTTGTTCTTAAAAAATCGACATTAGCCCTTGTTTGTTCCATATTTTCAGGAAAAGGAACACTCTTGTGGGTATCGTAAACCATACTGCAAAGAGACAACTCCGAACGTAAAGAACCTTTTCCAATATAGTATTTCTTTATTTCCTTAAATAAACGACGTTTAATTTCGTGTAATTCTTCTTCAGTATAATTTATATTGGGTTTAATCCCTAATCGTTTAGCTATTTCTACCAATGTCTCCATATTCTCTCCTAAGAAAATAATCCCATACCTATTAGTCTAGCACAAAAAAAGATTTTGTCAACCCAAAAAAACGGGAGGCTAAATAAATATAACAATACAAATAAAAAATATGTTATAGTTATGATGTCAAACATAAAAGAAGGAGAATTCATATAAAATGTAGACACTGTGGATGTGAATTGTTAACCAAAGATGGTATCGTTTTTCTACGACACTTGTTTGATATTATGTATTTTCCAGAAAATATAAGGAAACATCGAAATTTACAAAATATGCCCAATTTTTGATGGAAAAATCAGCGAATCGCAAAACGAATCTGACCCCACTTTGACTTTGCTTTAAAATAAGGCTTGGCGAGGGGGTGGTTAAGTAAAATTAACCCAAAAGACATTTTTGAATTCAAATGTGCACCAGATGTGCACCGGAGAAAAAATGAAGGGTCCTCAAAACCCGAGAACCCTTGATTTTATTGGTGAGCGCGGAGGGATGCGCACCATTTAGACTCAGAACGCTTGATTTTATGGACTTCTTGCATGTTCTCTCCTATCAAAGAATCACAATCTGCATCACATTTCTCTTATTATATCACACCAATTTTGAATTGTACATGCCCATTTATCCATCCCAGAAAAAATTTAAGTCAATTCTGGAGCCGATGAACCTGAAAAGTTGTACCTTTGCCTATCCATCTAAGCCAAAACTGAAGTTCCCAGAGATTTCTATTGCTTTTCAATGAATAATCCTGTATTCTATAAAGGATAGGAGGTTACTATGCAATTACCTGAACAAATTGACTCTGAACGGATTATTTTAAAGCACCCTCCAAAGCCAACCTTTAAGTTGGCTGAAGATCTTTATGCGATTGTGGATAAATCCAGAAATACATTAAGAGAATGGCTCCCTTGGGTGGATAAGACGAACTCCGTTGAGGATGAATTTACAGGATTTTTGGTTGGTTCTTGTCAAAAAAATTGGGAAGAAGAATGTGGTTTTGCCTATATCCTCTATCAAAAAGAAACAAATCAGCCTTTAGGTGTTGTGGACTTAATTCATGTGCATGAGAAAAATCAATCCACAGAAATTGGATTCTGGCTCTCCGATGATGCAGTTGGTCATGGTTATATGCAAGAGGCTGTGCGTGCGTTGGAAAGCGAGGCCTATAAAAATGGGATCAACCGTATTATTATCAGGAACGATTCTTTAAATGTGCGCTCTGCCCATGTGGCTGAACGTTGTGGCTATGTTCTGGAAGGTGTCATGCGTCAAGATTCTGGGATAAATACCATAATTGCTTGCGTGATACTAATATTTGGAGCAAGCTCAAATCCGAATGGGAGAAAGAACAGAAATGTTAATTTTGAACATCAATGGACCAATGAATTCTGGGAAATCTACGGTTTCCAAGATTTTGCTGAATATGCTCCCTAATGCTACTTTTATTGAAGTAGATGATCTGATGAGTGATGAGGAGCAGGAAAAACTGGGCTTGTCCCTGCAACAAGGTTGGCGAGAACGACATAAAAGACTGAATCAGAAATTAAAGGCTCTTAAAAAATCACAAGAGTATGAAACAGTTATTTTTGCTTATCCGATTGCTGACAATACTTATCAAAAATGGAAATCGCTGGAGGATGAACAAACAAGGTTTTTGAACATTACCCTTACCCCCAGCTTGGAGGAATGTTTAAAAAATCGTGGCACACGTGAGTTGGACGATTGGGAACGAAACAGAATCAAAGAGATGTATGAGGAAGGATATCAAAATCGCCCATATTCGGACTTTATTATCAATAACGATAACCAAACACCAAAAGAAACTGCCGAAATTATTAGAGGTTTTGTTGAACATGCTCTCTCCCCAAAACAACAATGGTTGCATTTAGTGGAAAGACGTTGGTCAGCTTTGTTAAATGGCGAAAAGACTTCTACATTTCGTTTGAATGAAGGATTTGTTCATAAAGGATTTTTGGTCTATAAAGACTGCCCCAAAGAACAATGGGCAGAGGTGGTTTATGTGACACAGGTTTATTATGTACCCTTTAAGCAAGCCATAGAAATAGATGGTTTTGACGATCGCACACCGGACATGGAAACAGCCCTCAAGCAAATGCATGCATTTTATCCAGAAATTACTTTAGAGACGCCTATTTTACTAGCACAACACTTTGGTGTTCCCGAAACAAAGGCAAAATATCCAGAGGAAGTCAAAAAGATATTGGATGATTCACAAAAAGAAAGGAACTAGCATGACGCTCTTTTTAAATGGTGGAGGATGTGGGGAACAGGTAAAGGAGAGCTATGCGCTTTTGAAGCAAAAAGTGGATACAAATAAGCCACTTCTTTACATTCCTTTAGCGATGAAAAAAGAAAAATATCCCAGCTGTTTAGAATGGATTTCGGGGGAACTTGCGGATCTTCATTTTCCAAAAATTGATATGATCACTTCGGCTAAGGAACTTTGTACCAAAAATTTGGCCGACTATGCTGCCCTTTTTATCGGAGGCGGGAATACCTATAAATTGCTGGCAGAGCTGAAATCCTGTGACGCTTTTCAAAAAATCAATGCCTTTTTAGAACAAGGGGGAATTGTTTTTGGAGGAAGCGCTGGGGCAATTTTGTTCGGAAAATCCATAGATTCTTGCCGTCATGCCGATCCCAATAAAGTGGGCTTAAAAGAGGTGACGGGCTTTAACCAAGTTTTTGGGGCTTATATGGGGGCGCATTATCCAAATGACGATCCTGCCAAAACTCAAAGAGCTACAGAATGCTTTACTGAACTTTCCAATGATGTCCCTGTTATTGCCCTTCCTGAAGAAGATACCTTGGTGATGAATCAAAATACCATCCAAATCGTTGGCTCTAAACCTTATCATTTGTTTAAAGATGGTTCCGTCCATCAATTGGAGCCAAATCAAATTTATTTTACTCAGGAATTCAGAAAATTTATTTTATCTTCCGAATGACTTTACAGGGAACCCCATAGGCCAAAGTATTGGCTGGAATATCTTTTGTTACAACACTACCCGCACCAATGACGACGTTATCCCCAATAGTAACACCAGATAAAATCGTCACATTTGCCCCAATCCATACATTATTTCCGATTGCAATATCCTGAACCGTTTGCCAACCTGCCATGCGTTCTTTAGAATCTAAAGGATGTTGTGCAGTATAGATGCCCACATAGGGGCCAATGATCACATTGTCACCAATCTTGATTTTTCCACCATCACTGATAGATAAGTGGTGATTAAAATAGCAGTTTTTACCAATTTCGGTAAAACAACCATAATCACAGTTCAAAGGAAATTCAAACCAACTATTCTGCCCTAACTTTTTGAATAGCTTGGGTAATAGCTCTTGATGAATTTTGTCTCTTTGATTAGGAGTAGATGTATTAATTTTGTATACCAACTTAGCAGCCTTTTCTTTTAAAGCCAAAAGTTCATCATCATTTCCTTTATAGGGTGTATTTTGTTCAATTTGTTTCATTTTTCCAATCTTTCAGAATAATAATCTTCTGGAAAAAACTGACACTTGCATTGAATTTTACTCTTTCCGACATGATTTTATACCTATCTTAGCTTCTTTTGGACTTTTTGACGTCATTTAACTTTTTTTTAACAATAATTCTTCGTGGTGATATCGATTAACGATATCACGATCATAAGACTGAATTCTTCCAGAAGGTAAAATAAGCATCTGATCAATTTTAAAATCGCTTAAAAAATCCAAGTCATGAGAAACCATTAAAATAGTTCCTTGATAGTCTTTCAGTGCGTCAGCAAGTATTTTCTTTGTAGGTAAATCTAAGTGATTCGTTGGTTCGTCCAATAACATTAAATTGGGCTTTTTCATACATAGCTTTAACAATGCCAAACGACTTCTTTCACCAGGGGAAAGTGTCTTTACCTTTTGGAAAACTTTATCTCCAGAAAAGTTAAAACGTCCAAGAACACTTCTAATTTGTTTTTCTGTGTATTCTGGTGTTGTTACCTCATCTAATACGCTATTATAGTCAGAAATGTTTTCCTGTTCCTGAGCATAATATCCAATAGTTGCTTTATTCCAAATATTAATGCTTCCTTTTCTGGGCTTCAACAATCCATTGATTAATTTTAATAATGTTGTCTTACCAGCACCATTTTGTCCAACAACAATAAAACGTTCGTTTGGGTAAAGAGAAAAACTAATATTTCTGATGACATCACGTTCACCATCATAAGAAAAGAATAAATCAGATACACTTAGAGGAGATCTATCCGTTTTTTCATCCAAATCAAATGAAATTTTTGCAACCTTTGATTTTTTAGGAACAGCGACCACATCTGCTTTCATTTTTTCTAGCATTTTTTCACGACTTTTGGCTTGTTTTTTCTTCTTCCCAGAGGTTCCTTCCAAACTCTGAATAAAAGCCTCTACTTTTTCAATTTTTTTCATTTGATTTTTAAAAGCCTTTAACAGATATTCATCTCGTAACTTTATAATATCCAAAAATTCAGTATAATTATTGGTAAATAATTCTGCCTTTCTGGTTCTATCATCAATCATTAAAATTTTATTAGCTGTTTTCTTTAAATATTCCTCATCATGGGAAACAGAAATAACTGCACCTCTATAATTTTTGATATAGTCCATAATCCAGTCTTTTGTCGCTTTATCCAAGTGATTTGTCGGTTCATCCAAAAGCAAAACATCAGGATCTGAATATAATAATTGTGCAAAGGCAACCCTAGATTTTTGTCCCCCAGAAAGCTCTCTCAACTTAAAATTTAATAAATCATCGACACCACATCCTTTAGCCAGTTTTACAATATCTGCTTCAATTGTATAACCACCATTATGTTCGAATCTGTTTTGTAATTCCTCTATTTTATTATAAAGAATTTTTTGCTCTTTTGGAGTTAAATTACCTTTGGCTAATTCTGCATAAGCTTCATCAATTTTTGTATTTACCAGCTTAAGATTTCTTCCTTTTTCAATAAAATCAAAGACGGTATCATCCAAAAATTGTTCATCAACCTCCTGTTTTAACCAACCAATATGCTTAAAACCGCCAACTAAATCGATGCTCCCTTCGCAATCTAAAATTCCAGCGATAGCCTTCAAAAGGGTTGTTTTTCCTGCACCATTATTTCCAATGATTGCTAGATGGTCTTTTTCACCAACAGAAAAACACACATCTTTCAAAATCAAATCTGCACCGTAATATTTAGTTAAATGATCTACGATTAACATTGCTCACCTCTTACCAAATAATTTTTGGGATCAAAATTATTACTCATTATGTATTTAATCCATCGACAGTAGTGTTCATCAATATTGCCCAGGCGTTTATGGCGGAAAAAAGCACTTGCTACACATCCACTACCACATAAAGCAACATATTTACACTTTAAACATTTTGAATTGTTAAACCTGCTATAATTTCTCCAATACTGGATATTATCGGTATTTGTCAACCCTGTGTTTACATTTCCGATCAAAGCCTTTTTGTTGTCAGAAATAGCTTGGCATGAAAATATTTTTCCATCAGGAAAAACAGTCATTTTCCTTGAGATGCCACAAGATTGTTTAACAATATCAAAGCGTTTTATTTTTTGAAATACTGAATCAATTGAATCATCTGAAACAGAGATTTCTTTGGTTTTTCTGCAGGCCTGAACCATTTGTTTTGCTGCTTCTTCAGGGTAATTCTTGATTGGATTAATCCCCAAATCAATAAGCAGATTCATACCATAATACTTCAGCTGATATTTTTTGCATAAATCATATATTAGGTTGGGTAAATCAGCTAGGTTATCATCGGTAACTGTAATTAATGGTAAAACATCAATTTTTGAATCCACTAATTTTTTCAGATCCTGAACTGTTTTTTCATAACTACCTTTTTGATTAGGAAAAACTCTGTTCTTATTATGAACATCTTTATTACCATCAATTGAAATTTGAATTTGGACATTATATTTTCTTGCCCAATCCAAAACTTTTTCAGTAATTAATGTTCCATTCGTATTAATAACCAACTGTGTTTTTGATGAAAGTTTGTTCCTATTTTTCAATAGTTGAATATAGTCAGTTATTTTTTCAATACATTCAAAATTTAATAATGGTTCTCCACCATAAAAAGTTATCTGGGAAAAGCAATCTAAAGATTTTTCATTTTTAGTACGATTTTTAACAAAAAGTACAACAGCTTTCTTAGCTGTTTCAAATGACATTTTATTTTGTTTCAGTCTGTGTGAATTTTGATAAAAACAGTATTTACAGGCTAAATTACACTGGTTTGTCATGATCAAAAATAAATTATTAAAGCCAGAGTCTTTAATTTTCCTTTTTACTTCTTTCAGTAAGTTCTCATCAGATTTTTCTGATGAAATAAATCCATGATGAATCAAAGCATTTACTTCTGGGGTACAGTTGTTATCGAATGAAATATTTTTCTTTAATTTTTTGTATAACTCATCGGACACATTCATCGATTTTCCAAGCAATGAATGCCAAATAATATTATCTTCACATAAATGTACATACTTTGATTTTTTTAACATTTTCCAATAAGTAATCTGGCACACAAGGTACTGTGTGCCAGATACCCCATTATCCTTTCCGACAATTGTATCTCACACCCATTTTGGAAACAGATGCGATTCTTTTTTTAAACAACTTTTTCATAAGGAACCTCCTTTTTTGTTTGACCCGACTTGATCCGAGAACCAAGTATCCTACTCATCACAAGTAGAATCTCTTAAGGCATATTTCGGAAACTTTCCCAATTCATATACTTTTTGGCAGAATGGATCCGGTGCATATATATCCCCATAAGCTGCCATCGCATGAACACGACATCCACCACGACAGAGCTTCTTTGCAAGACATTTTGCACATACGCCCTTTAACTTATTGCAGTTGTAATTTTTGAAGAAATTTGCAACATCACTATTTATCCAAATTTCCTTCAAAGATTTTTCCTTTAAATTTCCAAAAATGAAGGCTTTATTACCCGAACGATTATGGCAAAGGCTCACAGTTCCATCGTAACTTATGCCCAAACTATTTTTCCCCCATGGACATAACATGAAATTTTCTATATCAAAGGGAACTAAAGCAACATTAACACTAAGGGAAATATCCTTTCCCTTATGTTTTCTCATAAAATCGTACATGAAAGAGTTCAAAACATCTTCTATATCTGCATATGGAACCTCTAGTTTTATGCAATTACAACTATCTTTTGTTTCTTGCTCTAAAATTGATGGTAAAAGTCTGAATCCAACACCAAGTTCTTCAACAAAATATCTAGCCATATCAGGAATTTGATTTTTATTGAACTGTTGCATAACTGTATTTACCCGCACCCTGACATCCGATTTAGACAAATTTTTCAGAACATTCATAGTCTTGTCAAATGTCCCTTTACCTCTGATTCTCTCATGCGTTTCTTTATTTAGGCCATCAACACTAAAAGCAACTCTTAATCTTGAACCATATTTTTTTAACTTTTCAATATCCTTATCCTGGAGTAAAACACCATTTGTTTCAATGTTAATGTTATATCCCAGATCAAAAGCCTGATCTAACAAATCAAAACAGTCGTCCCGGATGAAAATTTCTCCACCTGTGATATTAACAGAAGTTGCCCCCAACTCTTTAGCTTCCTTCAGGGCATTTACAAAAACAGAAACTGGCAATTCATCTTTTTGGGTATTATTGGCAAAACCGTACCCACAATGAATGCAATGCAAATTGCACCGGCTACAGAAAAAAATAGAAACAAAATCAAGTCTATTCTTTTTCGAAATCATAGGAGCCTCCTATTATTCTTTCAGGTATTCTAGCAAAAAAAACGCATAAAGTCAAATAAAATGTTAAATTATTTCAATTTTTTGCTTTTTTATAATTTTTGGTTTGATTCGATTTTAAGATTGCCTTTTCAGAAAAAATCGGTTAAAATTTACGATATTATGATTCTGTCGAAAGGTTTTACCGATGAACGATACACAAAGACGCATAGAACAAGCTCTTTCCTTACGTGATCCACAAAAAGAAAGTCTGGATATTTTGGCACAAATTTTAGAAAAAATTGATTTAGATAAAGATGCTTCTGTTGAAGAAACTTTACGTATGATTCAAGAAGTGCGTCCCTCGGTTAAAGATTTTGAAAGAATTTTTCCATGTATTTGCTTTGCTATTGCAACTGGTGTTGGTAAAACTCGTTTAATGGGTGCTATGATTGCTTATATGCATCAAGAATATGGAATTAAGAATTTTATGGTATTAGCCCCCAACTTAACAATTTATAATAAATTGAAAACAGATTTTACACCTAATACACCCAAGTATGTTTTTCCTGGTTTGAGAGAATATGTTGGTGATCCTCAAATTATTACTGGGGACGACTATGACCAAGTAGGTGGTTTGTTTGATAATCCCAATGATGATCGTGTCCGGATTAATATTTTTAACATTTCTAAAATTGATTCTGATAAAGATGCTCGTGGAACACCACGTGTTCGCCGAATGGCTGAATATTTAGGGCAATCTTATTTTGATTATTTATCCGGTTTAAAGGATCTGGTCCTTATCATGGATGAGGCCCATAGATATCGTGCAAATGCTGGTATGGCAGCTATCAATGAATTACATCCTGTCTTTGGGATCGAATTGACAGCTACTGCAAAATCAACTGGTTCAAAAGGCAAACCATTCAAAAATATTGCTTATGAATACAATTTGGCTCATGCTATTCGTGATGGTTATGTAAAAAAACCGGCAGTTGTGGGGAGAACCGATTTTGATATGAGTGTTTATGGCTCAGAAGAATCACCAGAACTAGAAACATTAAAAATCCTTGATGCGATCAAAGTCCATGAAAGTCTGAAAGCAGAACTTCAGGTCTATGCGGACAATAAAAATACAAAATTGGTCAAACCTTTCATTATGATTGTGGCTAAAAACATTGAACATGCCGATGAATTGAAAGCCCGTATTGATAATAATGACTTCCAAGAAGGTCATTACAAAGGGAAAGTTATTGTGGTTAATTCCAAACAAAATGGTGAATTAAAAGACGAAGTTTTACAACGGTTATTGGCGATTGAGGATGCAAATGAACCAACAGAAATCGTCATTCACGTCAATATGTTAGGTGAAGGATGGGACGTAAATAACCTTTATACCATTGTTCCTTTACGTAAAGCTGATTCAAAAATTTTGGTGGAACAATCCATTGGGCGCGGTCTGCGTCTGCCTTTTGGAGAATTGACTGGGAACGAACATATTGACCGGTTGCACGTAGTGGCTCATGACAACTTTAAAAAAATCATTGAAACAGCCCGTAATAACAAGTTCGAATTCCAACAAGAATATATTGATAATTCAACCGATGGATTGGTGGGTAAACAGGTTATTGAAAACACCAGTAAATTGGATCAACAGGCTCAAACAATTATCGTTAGAAAGCCAACTACAACCGAACAAAAGACTTTACCGGTGTTTAGTAATGAATCCAACAAAAAGATCATTGATTCTGTTCGTGAATCCATTAATGATTTAAGCCGATATGTCACCAGTTCGAAGGACTTAAGCACCCCTGAAAACCAAGAAAAACTGGTTGAACAGGTCAAAAAGAACCTTCAGGATTTCAAACTGGACAATTCCGAATTGTCTTTGGAACCATTAATTGACGTCAAGGAAACGGTTAAGCGTTATACCCAAAAGTTCCAAGAGTTAAACATTGATATTCCTCGCATTAAAATTGGCTATGAACAGGAAGGTAGCTTTACTTTAGGAGATTTTGATATCGATACTTCGGACTTTACCGGCTATGAACCTATCCCCCAAAAGGTCTTGATTACGGAAATTTTGGGTAAAAACAAACAAGAAGAAATGCTGGCTGAATTTGTAGATCGGTACGAAGATATTACTCACTATTTGCTAACTCCCTTAGTAGAGGAACAAGAGATTTCTTATCAAGAAAATGCCGATCTTTTGAATAAATTGGTTGTTCAAACAATTGATTTCATTTCTTCTTATTCAGGAAGTGAACTGAATACGCGTAAAATTTTATTTTTCCACAGTAAAGAGATTGCCAAAAAGATTTATGAGCAAATCAAGCAACATATCCATGAAGCCCCTGTAAAAATGAAAGTACGTGTGGATAGTGGTTATGCACCTGTTACTTCTGCTTCATACAAGATTATCACAACTGAGGGCTTACCAGCCTGTGATTACCGTTCGGCAATCCAAGATAAATCTAAAATTCGCAACATGGTGTTTGAAGGATTCAGTAAGTGCTTATTTGAAAAACAAAAGTTTGATTCTTGTACCGAAAAGGATTTAAGTGAAATTTTGGAACGTTCTTCTGATGTTTTGAAATGGTTCAAAATCAGCAATGATCGTGCCAAAGAAATTTTCAGCATCAAATATCATAATGCTAAAACAGGTGAATACAGTTACTACCTGCCGGACTTTATTGTGGAAACGACAACCAGTAAGTATATGATTGAGACAAAAGCAGAAAATCAATTGGATGACAAAACTGTCCAAGCGAAAAAGCAAGTTGCGGTTCAATGGTGTCAATATGCGACTGATTTTGAAAAAGAACACGATGGTAAGGAATGGAATTACCTGTTAATTCCAGATACAACCGTTGTGATTGGACGTAGTTTTGAGGCCTTAATTGCCAGTTATAAGGAGAAATAAAATGGACTTAATTATGGCGAATCCTCCATAATTAAACTTAAATTTAAGAAAGAAGGTAAAGCATGACTGAGAAGTTACAGAAATTGGAATTGACATGGCCGGGAAAGGACGAAAGATTTAATCCTGAACCGCGTATTTTAATGGAAGATGTCAGTAAATCGTATTCCAAGGAACCAACTGAAGAAGGACCTGTGAAACCGACTTTTGACAATATGCTGATTCATGGGGATAACTTATTGGCTTTAAAGGCATTGGAACAAGATTATACCGGTAAAGTCAAATGTATTTACATTGATCCACCCTATAATACAGGCAATGCTTTTGAACATTATGATGACGGATTGGAACATTCCATTTGGCTTTCCTTAATGCGTGATCGGTTAGAAATTTTGAAAAATTTACTCGCAGATGATGGAGTTATTATCATCCATATAGATGATAATGAGCAAGCCTATTTAAAGGTTTTAATGGATAGTATTTTTGGAAGGAAATCTTTTGTCAATAACATTGCAATTCGAGACTCTCATCCATCTGGATTAAAGTTATCTGCGAAGGATAAGACTATTATAAAAACAAAAAGTTATATGCTTGTTTACAAAAAGGGTTCAGAGATAAAAATTAATCCAATTTATCAAAAACGGGATTTTTGGGATACGCATTTTAGTACTTTTATTGATATTTCTAAAACACCTTTAGTAAAGGAAAGTCTTCGGGATGTTTTGTTGGAAAGAGGTGTTATTGCCAAGTCAGAAAAAATTGATGAATTTAGTTTGATGAACATTAAATTTAAAGATTTTGTTTTTGCAAATCAAGATAAAATTTTTCAGAGCACAAAAGAAATTCCTGAAGAGGCTAAAAATAAAAGTTTAGAGAATCCCAATATCGTTATAGAATATACAAGTCAAGAAAATGAGAGAAATTTTGCTTATAATGGAAGAAGGTTATCTCCTTTATACAAAAGTATTCAAGATGTGGGAATAGATGGTTCAAATGAAAAATATTTTGCAAAATTACAATGTGATTTTTGGGATGACATAGATTTCAACAACTCACAAAATGAGGGGGGTGTTTCCTTTGCAGCTTCAAAAAAACCAGAGTACTTAATAGCAAGATTATTAACCATGTTTACCACGCGAGGCGACCTTGTTTTAGATAGTTTTTTGGGTTCAGGAACAACTTGTGCGGTGGCTCATAAAATGGGGCGGAATTGGATTGGTATAGAGATGGGTA
Source organism: Alphaproteobacteria bacterium (assembly GCA_045617605.1). Lineage (GTDB taxonomy): Bacteria > Pseudomonadota > Alphaproteobacteria > CAAHEQ01 > UBA3637 > UBA3637. The sequence continues at coordinate 16,783 of JAZLIX010000014.1, forward strand.
ATCATGCTTATACACATTGTATTCCTCGTTTAACAAAAGTCATCAATGGGGAAGATCAAGGTGGAATTACCAAAGCAACCGGATGGAAAAACGGTGGTGGCTTTAAGTTTTATGAATTGGCATCCTCATTGATTGTAAAAGATCGTTATGGACAACAAGTGATTTCTGATAAATACAATGCCGATATGTTGGCTGAAGCAATGTGTAAGATTTTGGATTACCACTATAAGCCCGATAAAGAAAAGTATTGGAAACAGGGCTATTCATCCGAAAAGAGCTTTATTTACACAACAACTATGTCAATGCAGGAAACTTCTTTGGAAGCGTTGGCAGAAGAAGTGGGGGATAATAACCTGCTGATCTGTTGCAGTGCTTTCCGGGGAAATACAAATGCCTATCCGAACATTTCCGTTAAGAAAATACCTGCCGCTATTTTGAAAAAATGCGAATGGGGTGCTACGGGCTATCCTTTCCAATTAAAGGACTACCAACCCAACCCCGAAGACTTTGAATTCGACGAGGAAGAAGAATGAAAACCATCTATGAAAAAGTAATCCTTTTTCTTAAAAAATTCTTCAGAAAAATTAAAGTATTTTTTGTTTCAATTTACTTTATTTTTTCTATGATTTTATGTCAGCTTCTGTTAAGACTTGGATCAAAGCTTCCAATTTTGGGGTATAAAATTAAACGTTTCTTTTTCCCGTTTATACGTTTCCTTTTAGAATTTAGGACTCTTATTTCTTTAAAAATATTTTTATGGCATTTGTTTTTATTTCTGTTAATCATTTTCTCTGTTGTAGGGGTTCTATTTTTATCAAAAGAATTCTCGGCTTATCAGAATGTTTTTTATACTGTTCTTGGTGCTTTTTTGGGATTGTATATGAGTTACATTATTTCAAAATCACAAGCACTTTTTGAACAGATTGAATTAATGCCACTTACGGTTGAATTAATTTCTACAGGAGTATTGGGTGGTTTATTTAATATATATGAAGAGACAATAGCTTTTTATCCATTTGATGATCGGTTATGCAAAAATAAGTCTGATATTATTTATGTAAGCCCAGTATCAACTACGATTTATTTTGATGAGAAAAAATTACAAAAATACATTAATTTTTTAGGTGGAACTTCTGATCAGATCCTTTATGAACATTTTAGACCTTGGGAAACAAAAAATTTAATAGTTCGACTCAAGTTGTTATCCAGTAGACTAAATTCTACTTATACCTCACTAATTCAATACAATAAATTTATAAACAAAGATATTTTTATCTTGTTTTATCAGGTTGTGGATATGACTCAGATACTTTTTCATTTTGAAAACAAAAGATGGGATTCTGAAACTCAAAGAAAAATAGTTTTTTCGATAAAGAATATGTTGTTCAAAATGTCGTGTTGTATTATGTTAGCTCAAAAAGAAATTAAAAAATATGATAAATACTCTCACTATGTAACACACTCTGATGAAAATCAAAAAAGGATTATGATTGTTCAATCTTCAAAAATATTCAAAATATATAAAGAATGGCTTGGCTACAATTTGAAAAAAATAGCAATTTTTTCTAAAAAAGAACGTGACGCTGTTCTTGGTACATTGGTAAAAATAATAAAATTAAAGACATCTACTCAACCTCCCAAGTCAGATCAAAAACAGGGGTAATTGTGTAGTCAATCTTTAAACTGCGCTTTTTGCCACCGATAAGGCGGTTGCATTTGCGTTCTAAATCGCGTTCGATATCAAATGTATTAAAATCACTTTCATTCATTTGTTCTTGCATTTTTTTGATTTGGGCTTGCAATGCTATCTTTGTTGCAAAGTTCTTTTCCATTTTGAATTGACGCTTCAGGCTTGTAATTTTATTTTTCATCTTTTCATTCTTGTATCCAAGTGATTGTTTTTCATCAACCAACCACCTGTTTAACTTATCGACCTCTGATTTTAACAGCGTATCAATACGACGTTTTTCGGACCTTTCATACTTTTGAACATCTTGTCCATGCATCTGCCCAATAAATTCTTGAAAACCCATGCCAATCGGATCTTGAACCTGTGAAATATTATCAAAGATGTCAGAAGGTTGTAATTTTAAAAGTCCACCATGTTCCGTAATAATTGTAGAAATAAGATGATATCCTTTGTCAGGTGCTTTCATTGTAAATAAAGACAGTAACAGACGTCCCTTTTGTCCGGATTTTAATTTATTCGTTGGCTTTAAAATTAAATGAACCGGTTGGGTGGTTATAGAGAGAGCCTCATCTAAAATTCGATGGCCATAATCACTGTCTGGATTATAGGGTTTGGTTGCCAATTTCAATGTTTGTTTCTCACGAGGGGTAAAAAATGTCGTATCCCGTTTGGAAAAGTCCAGTTCATAGTTGAAGTTAGCACCGAACCGAATATCTGTTGGGCGATTGAATACCTGATCTTCAAATTGGCCAAACAAACGCACTTTTTCATTGATAAACAGTTCTGGATGATTCTTTTTCAGCATAACAACAGTCATATCCCAGAATATTTGCTTCCGCCGTTCCAAATAATCTTCTACCCTGTTTTTCATAATCTGCAATTTTTCTTGGGTAGTTGGGTTCAGATTTTCTAAAACTAACTGTTTTGCTTGTTCCAACTTTTCCTCGCGGATTGCACCCAAACTTTCTTGTAAGGCATCGAAAGCCCGATTAATTTCGTCAGTTGTTCGACATAGGTCAAAAATAGAAGCGACTGCTCGTTCAAAATCTATACCATCTGAGAGTGTTCCTAAAATCTCATCACTAGCCCCAAAAACACCATCAAAGAGTTTAAATTTCTTTTGTAGGATTTCATAAAGTCTTGTATCTGCTACATTTTTCTTATTGATAAAGTTTATAATAACAACATCGCATTTTTGCCCGTATCGGTGGACTCGTCCAATACGCTGTTCCACACGTTGCGGATTCCAAGGAAGGTCATAATTGACCAGTAAGGAACAAAATTGCAGGTTCAAGCCTTCTGCAGCTGCTTCTGTTGCAATCATAATTTCAGCATTTTGTTTGAAAGCTGTAACTAATGCTTTTTTCATATCATTGGGTCTTGAGCCAGTCAGTTCAGAGGAATGATTTTCTACAAAATCACTGTATATTTGATTACATAGTGGGGAATTATTTTGACCGTTAAATGTGACAATTTTACTGGCAAAGCCATGTTCAGATAGATATTGGTATAGATAATTCAGGGTTCTATTACTTTCTGTGAAGATAATCGCTTTTCTTAGGCCGCCTTTTGCTTGAATTTTTTCAAAGCCTTGTTGAAGGGCACCAATCAATTTTTCTGTTTTACCATCGACTTTAATTTTAGAGGCTTGATTAATTAGCTTTTTAAGATATTTCTTCTCAGCTTCTAATTCAGGCATAATGTCTTTACGAGTTAATTTTATGTCAGATCTAAATTCTTCTAATGAATCGGAATATTCTTGAACTAGATCAGAATCTTGAATAAATTTATTCAAATCATCAATATCCGTCTGAGAATGTTCAAGGGTGACTAGCCGATCCATCAATCCTTCCAAAGTCCCTTTTACCGCAGCGGTGGATGAACTCATAAGTTTACGAATCATTAAAACAATTAAAGTTCTAAATCTGGTTGTGATTGCTACACTGGATATATCTTGAATGTAATTAGAAACAGCCTTGTATAATTCTTCTTCTGCTGGAGTAGGATTAAAAGCTACAGTCATTGCTTCCCGATTTGTATATTTAATGTATTCCAAAACATCTTTACGCAGAGTCCTATGTAAAACACATTTTAGACGTTCTTTGAGTTCTGAGTGTCGCCTTTCAGAATACATGTAATTTTCCATAAAGGCATATTCATCCCCTAAAATAGTGGTATCTATAATACTCACCAGTGAAAAAATATCCATTAAGCTATTTTGGATGGGAGTCGCAGTTAATAATAGTTTTTTCTTTCCTTCAAACGCTTTATTAATACTTTCTGCGATTTTTGTTGTTCCTTTGTAAAGGTTCCGTAACTTATGCGCTTCATCAATAACAACCAAATCCCATTCCATATGTTGCATAACACTTTTCATTTGAACCGCACAATTATAGGAACAAATAGTTACACCTTTAAAAGTGAGGATATCTTTATCATTTGCCAATGCTTCTTTATAAACTTTTGTATCAATAACTTGCGCTGGGATATCAAATTTATCCTGCATTTCTGATTGCCATTGCTGACACAGACTGGCAGGTGCAACGACCAAAATAGATGTTGCTCCTCTTGAAACATACTCTGAAATCACAATGCCGGCTTCAATTGTTTTACCCAAACCGACTTCATCAGCTAAAATAACACCTTGAGAAATTGGTGATTTTAATGCAAATAAGGCAGCTTCTATTTGGTGCGGATTTAGATCTATTTTTGACGTTCCCAATGATCCAGAAATATTACCAATATCAGATTGATTGGAAGAGGTCAATACTTCCAACGCCCAATATTTTGCCTTAATCTCATCTAGTGTTAACATAGGTTAACGATACCATTTTTGATCTGAAAAGACAAGAAAATTCGAGTTTTTTAGTGCAAAACAGCCCAATTTACTAACAAATTGCTAGCAAAATGAACTTTTTTTGCGTTTTTTTCAAAAAAATTGAGGGGGCCCCCATTCGCGGAAACCCCAAAACACGATATAATATACCTGTTGAACATAAATAACATACGGAAAAGAAAGGAAAATATTATGTATCAAATTAAAGTAAATGATGTATTGTTACCGACCATTTATTGGTCTTTAAAAGAGGCAATGGAAGCATGTCATAAAGAAGCAGAACGTGGATGTGCTGTGATAACAGACATTGTATCAGTTGGTTAATTGAAAGGAGTTCTCATGTTTGAAAATTTTCGTAAATTTTTAGTTGCCCATGGTTTTAAAGAGTATTCTGCCAATTCAAATCCGTCAAGCGCCTTGGATTACGTATGGAGAGTGAACAGAATTTGTTTAATTGAAGGTATGAGTGAACAACAATTGGGTGATCACATTGACGCTATATTAGCAAGGTATGGTAGGTCTGGAGAACAATATGTCATTGGAAAACGGAGCCATGAGTCATACCTTAATGCATTAAGACAATTCAAAAAATTTATTTCAATACAAAGATCAAGCGCTTTATCCATATTCAAATTGGGTAGTTCTAAATATTAAGTTGATGGTTTGATATAAGGAAAAGTATGAACAATAATCCAAAATATCCGGGCATAATAATTCAGTTAATCGGGCTCGACGGTAATGCATTTAGTATCCTGGGCAGATGCAGAAGCGCCATGAAAAGAGCCCGTTTACCAGAGTCTGAAATCAATGAATTTACCAAAGAAGCAACCAGTTCTGATTATAATCATTTGTTAGCAACTGTTTGTGAATGGTTTACCGTGGAGTAATGATATGGATAGGATTGAAAAAATACGTAAACTGAATGACCATCTAAGACAGACATTTACTGGTGGAACAGTATTGTTAAGCAGAGGGATCAGAAGTAAGAGCCCAAAAGAATTATGTGATATATTGGAACGTGTTAAAAATTTTAATGATTTTAACGATGGTAATGACGTGTACGGTGAACATGATTTTGGCTCGTTTGACTATAATGGTGATACAATATTTTTTAAGATAGACTATTATAATAACGATGATACCTATCTAAGCCCTGATCCAAGTAATCCTGCTCATACACATAGGGTTATGACAATTCTCTTGTCGGACGAATATTGACTTTATACTTTAAAAAATACAAAAGGTTAAAGTTTTTGCTTGACTTTTTAAAAAATATGGTTTATAGTTATAGAAAAGGATAACCATAAAGTAAGGAGTCACTATGCAAGAAATCAAACAAAAAATCGCAGACAACAAAGTCATATTGAACCAACTTTTGAAAAGTAAAGACAATCAAAAGGTGTTGGATGCTTGGCTTAAAACCGAACTTGCTTATACATCCAATGCGATTGAAGGCAATACCTTAACCCGTCGCGAAACAGAACTGGCTATTGATGAGCAGATAACGTCCGGATCAAAGCCTGTTAAAGATTATATGGAAGCAATCAATCACGCCAAGGCCTTTGAATTTATTTTAGAGGCAGGTAAAAATCAGACCAAAGTTAATGAGGATTTTGTATTACAGATCCATAAAATTATTTTATCCGGTATAGACAGTACAAATGCAGGATTTTATCGTTCTGTTCGCGTTCGTATATCTGGATCACAAACTGTTTTACCCAATCCGTTAAAGGTACCTGATTTAATGAAGGACTTTGGTGCTTGGTTAGTACAAAAAACAGATGATATTTTGATTAAAGCGTTAGAAGCCCATTATCGTTTAGTTACCATTCACCCATTTATTGATGGTAATGGAAGGACTGCAAGACTTCTTATGAACGCAATTTTGCTTGAAAATGGATATTGTCCTATTATTATCAGGTCCATTGATAGACGCAGATATTTAACCGCCCTTGAAACATATCAGACCAAGGGTGAAAATGAAGCATATTATAGATTTATGCTGACCGCTTTGAACAGATCCTTAAAAATGATGATTGATTTGTTGGACGTAAATACCAAAGAACCAACAAAGGATATGTTGACTATTTCAAAGTTCACAAAATTATGTAATGTACCTGTATCCAGTATCCGTTATTGGATGAGTGAAGGTAAAATAAAACCCAGTACCTTTACTCAATCTGGTTACGCCCTGTTTGAAAAAAATCAAATTGATGACGTGAAAAAGTTGATAAAATAAAAAAATGGTTTTAATCGCATTTGGACAATGTTTTTCTTTTGGTATACGGATATAAGCTCAGCTACTAATTTGTGATCCAGGAGTCATTTTATGAGCTTTATTTCGCGTTTTATTCGTAAACTTAAAAAAATACCAAAACATAATCGGGTAAATGACGTCCATTACTACTTTAAACTGTATTTTAGTGATTTTATCACAACCTTAGGCTTTAAAAAATAAAAAAACTGAAAGGTGATCAGTCCCTCAGCTTTTTCCTTTTTTATTTGTTTTTATCCAATAGCAGTCGAATGATTAAGTCCAAACAACTCGCTAGAAAAAACAAACCTATCGCTGTTAAAATGTCCATATGCATTCACCTTTACTTCCTTTAAACAATACCCAATAGCCTTCTTTTTATCGGCATTCATGATATCCAAGCGCATTGAATAATCAGGCCAATCAAAATGACGGATTGTATTATCCAAGGCTAAGTACAAATGCCAGGGCCTAAACTTACCTTGATTAAATAGGACATGAAAATGACAGCAACCGGAAATTCCTTCTTCCATAAAACAGATAAAAGGTAGGTGATGCTTATGCCATTCACGTCCCAAGAGTTGCCTTTCAAAGTACGCCATTATCAGACGTAATTTATCCAAGGCTTTATCTTTGCGTTCGGTTTTTAATTTATCCGGTAATTGAATCGTTAAAAATGCAGTCGGGTGATAGGTTTCTTCAATCCATTTAATTAAGACTTGTATAACCGATTTACTTTTTAAACCCATAAACAGGTCTTTAAATGATGATATGGGTAAGCGTATGTCCGATACTTTTTTTCTTCTTGATACTACCCAATCACAAACGTTTGCATGATAGTATTTCATGGATTGATGGATTAAATGTCCGTTTTCTATGCTTTTGTTTAATTGTATCAGGGCTTCCAGCTTAGTGAAATCGGATACATTATTTTTTATATTTTTAGATTTTATTTGATACATATTGTTTCCTTTATCAATAATTTTCAGTAATAAGATGAACAAAAGGAAACCAGAGAGAATCCTATCGCCATCTATGCAATAAAACCCTCCTTTCCAACCTTAACATAACGCAATTAAGTCAGATACATCGCAGTTGTTAATACATAGAACAACGTAAATCAAAAACGAACAGCTTCACGAATTTTTTGTTTTAAATTTTTTTACGTAACACCGACACTATCCAAAGCAGTTCCAAATAAAAAGAAAGGGCCGGATAAACCAACCCTTCCTTTCGTTCTTACCCAACAGACTTACGGATAAATCTGCTGAAAGATTGCTAACATGTGCGAACTCACGACCGCTTCTCCTAAGGCTTTTCGGAGGAAGTTCTCGCTTGCCCAGGATGGAATTTCATCCAAATAACTGTCAGGTAACGAAAAGCACCTGACAACCTCAAGTAATGTCAAAGGACGTGCATTCGAATATGTCCCATCCGGCAACAGACGTCCAGGATGACAATTCCTAAACCCGCTTATGGACGTTGAATCCTGGAGGATTGTTCCGGTTTTTAACCAACTTTTACGCCCATAGGCACAATCAAACCTTGCTTTACTTGGTGAACCATCCTTCTTACAGGGTAACCAAGGTGCTTTGTTATGCTTGGCAGAACTACCAGTTGCAGTATGATGCATTACTTCAATCTGTGGTTTTGACCACGTAAAGTAACGGGCATCATGGCCTTTATGATTCGGATCATATTCACCGATTTCTAAAGAAGGCAAGTCTCCAATAACATCCTCCAATGTCACATGCTTACCAGTTGGTGTCGGCAGTTTCCAGGCTTTATCACGAGTTGCTGTGATAAATGCTCTTGGACGGTCTTGACAGCTGCCAAAATCCCAGCTTGTTTGTACACCAGCATCAATGTATTTGAAGCCCATGCCACGTAATCCTTGCTGAATGGCATCGCCAACAACGACACCGCCAACGGATTTGATAGTCAGCATCTGAGGTACGTTTTCGTTGAATACCCATTCATTAGGGGTTGATCTAACAAAGTTTAGCATCTGCAGGAACAATTGCCCACGCTGATCCGTAGGATCCTTATAAATATTGGCGTTGCTGTAGCTTTGGCAACTACAACTGGCCATGGTGCCGACACAATTCATTTTCTTGTGCCATTCGACTGCCTCATTAAAAACAGCTGAATCCCAAATATCACCACAAATAACGTGACACTCTGGGAACATTTCCTGAAAAAATTTTGCTCTTTTAGGGTCCAATTCCACAGCTACACCAGGGTACAATCCAAGTTCTTTCAAATAGTACTCTCCAATGCCACACGAGCAAAAAAGAGAGGTGTAATAAATCCATTTACGCTTGCGTTTCTGGATTCTTTTTAAAGAATTTGCATTTTTCATGCTTTTTCTCCATATTCCATCCCATTTTTTATTGTTATTCACATGGTCGAATGCGCTGAGATGGGATTTTGATACACACTTTAACCAAGGGTAGCGCAATAATTGCGACTACCCTAATTAGAACTTATTAAAAATATACTGCAAAAATAAATTATTGATTTTAAATAATAATTAAAAATATCTTGCTAAAAATGATAGATTATGCTATCTTACAACTCAAAGGATGGATTTTTAAGCCAAATGCATGTACTAAAGTGTCCAAATTGTCATAAACAAGAGATTGTCAAAAATGGAAAAGTCCATGGTAATCAACGGTACCTATGCAAAAAATGTGGGTACACCTTTACTTGTTTGCATAAGAAGGAGTATTCCGTTGGCAGAAGACAGACTCTTATAAAGCACTATTTGAGTGGAGAGTCTTTAAGATCAATTGAAAGAAAATTTAAACAAAAGGGGAAAAGAGGTCCAAGCAATGTAACCATGCTGTATTGGATAAATGAGTTAGATAAGAAAATTGCCAATCCTGATGTTACTGAAAAAGAATATTGCCTTGATTTTCGCGATAGAAAATTTTTTCGGAACATGTGTAATTATTTAGCTGGGAGGTCAATACGTAAATTAAAAAGAGAAGATCGGAGATATTTATCCGGTTACTTATATATTATTTTTAAATTAATTAAAAAGGTCCTCCCGAAAGAAGAAGTAGATAAAATCAAAGCGCAAAGGTTGCAGCATAGTACAAAACAAAAATATGATGAAAACAAACAGTTGGAAGCAATATTTCAAAAATTTGTTACTAAAAAGAAAAAATAGAGGGAGTAACTCAGTCTAAAAAGGAGTTTTTTTAGGGCTTTTTTGCCATGATTTTTTTCCATTTAGCAAAGTGAGGCTTTAAAAAGTCATACTCCATCTTGTCCATCTGGGTCTTAATTTGGGCTAAAGTATGGTTAGAATATGATTTATCAACTGTATCAGAGCCTTCCCATCCTCCTATTTGGTTGACATAAGATTTTGCAAGCCCTGCATCTTGTAATGCACCGCTGAGTACTTTTCTAAAGGAATGAAAGTCATAGCCATCATGTGGTTCTTCACTTTTAACACCTATACTTTTAAAAAAGGGAAACAAAATCCGATCCATATATTTGTTGTTATATTTTCCAGTTTTGGTGACAGCATGTGTAAAAATAAAATCATTCCCTTTTGCTTTTAATTTTTTTTGTTTGAAATAATTTACAAAACCTAAATTCAATAATTGTTTATGGATAGGCACTTTACGTTCTGTAGC
>JAZLIX010000015.1:0-12417 GCA_045617605.1 Alphaproteobacteria bacterium
AATCAAAGAAAAAGGATACATTCCATCCAAAGTTGAAACCAACCTTTTCGCCGAAAAAATAAATGTTTTATTGTCTGCGTTATTTAAAAAGAAACCTGTTAAAGCACAAACCGCTTTACGCTGTATGGAGAATTTAGCAGAAATTGCCAGAAATACACCTGCTTTTTTGACACTATGTCAACGCAATATGATGGATTTATATGATTATGCCATAACTGAAGATGATTTTACGACAAAGCAAGCTGAAACAAAACTTTTGTTTTTTTTCAGCTGTACCACTCCAGATTCTATTGAAGGAAAAAATCGTCTTTTGGATCAAATTCAACAGATGACAGATTTTAAAGAAAGAAAACACGCCATTTCTCAAAATATATTTAACATAATGCAAGATTATGATTCCAAACAACAATTCCAAAACGATCCGAATCTTACCACCTTGAAAAAGGTTAGTTCTATTTTGCATCGCATTGCTGAGACAAAATATTCCTCTAGAACACATTATCAACGATCAAAAGAGGAACAAAACAAGCTTTCTTTCTGTGCTTCTATGGTAAAAAAACATGCACCTTCATCTTTCGAAGAAACATGGGAAACAGCATTTAAACCCTCTACTTTCAAAACAACAGCACCTCGTTTTATAGGAAAAGAACCAGATGTTGTCTATTCATCTTGTCGTCGTGGACGTTGTGGTATTGACGGTACCACCAAAATTTGGGAAAGGAGTTAGAACAGAGTTCTATTAAAAAACGCTTGACAAATCTGTAAAAAAAACTAAAATATACTCCACATAAAAAAGGAAAGAGAAAATGACAGCTAAAATTATTGTTTTTGCCAACGAAAAAGGCGGTACAGGAAAATCAACTTTGGCGATGCACACTATTGTTGCATTATTGCGCGCGGGAAAGAAAGTCGCTTCATTTGACTTGGATCCAGATCAACAAAGTTTGACTCACTATGTAGATAACAGAAAAACTTTCATTAATGAAAAAGGAGTTTCTTTACCTATTCCTGAACACATTTGTTGGACAAAGGATGTTGCTAAAATTTACACTTTACGTGGTAAAGTGGATAAACTAAAAGAAGAAGTTGATGCAATTGTAATTGATACACCGGGATCACATACTTCTTTGGGAATGGAAGCTATGACTTTAGCTGATGTTTTGATTACTCCAATGAATGACAGCTTGGTTGATTTGGATATTTTGGCTGTTGTGGATGGAGATACTTTAAAGATTCAAGGCCCCAGTCACTTTGCACAAACCGTTTGGTCTACCCGTCAACAAAGAATGTTGGAACGTAAACCTTCTATTAATTGGTTAGTTGTGCGCAATCGGATGTTGTTCAGTAAATCAAAGAACTCCCAAAATATGTCTATTCTATTAAATGCCCTTTCTCGTCGAATTCATTTTGAATTAGTGGGTGTTGTTTCCGAACGTGTTGTATTCCGTGAACTTTTCTTGAAAGGTCTGACAATGTTAGACTTTAAGGAAAGCGCTGTAAAATTACCTAACACAATTTCATCAAACAGTGCTCGTAAAGAATTAGGGCTATTGGTAGAAAAGATTTGGGGAACTCCCTTGATTTTAGATTCAGAAAGTGCTACTAAGTAAGAAGTAGTCATTCTGTTTCGAAGGGGGAAAGAAAAATGGATATTTTTGCAGTCCCAACTAAGCCTTATTCAGACCAAAAATTTGGTACTTCAGGTTTACGGAAAAAAGTCAGTGTTTTCAGTCAAGAAAATTATCTGGAAAATGCCATTCAATCTATCTTTGATTGTTTGGAAAATTTTGAAGGTAAAACCTTAATCATTGGTGGAGATGGGAGATATTACAACAATCATGCTCTACAAGTAATTATCAAAATGGCCATTGCTAATCAATTTGGCCATATTATTATGGGCGAAAATGGTTTATTATCTACTCCTGCAGTCAGCCATTTAATTCAAAAACACAAAGCTTTTGGGGCAATCATTTTGACGGCTAGTCATAATCCTGGAGGAAAAGAGGGAGATTTTGGATTAAAATACAATATTTCAACTGGTGCTCCTGCCCCAAGTCATTTAGGAGATGCTTTTTCAAAAAGATGTACTCAAATTGACCGTTATTGGATGGTTCAAGCTGAAGAAGTGGATTTATCCAAACAAGGGGAAACAACAATAGGCTCTACTTTGATAGAAATCATTGATCCCGTGGCTGATTATACCAACTATATGCAAAGTATTTTTGATTTTGATAGCATTAAACAACTTTTTCAATCAGGTTTTAAAATGACTTTTGATGCTATGAATGCAGTCACAGGACCTTATGCTAAACACATTTTTGAAGAAATTTTAGGGGCAGAACAAGGAACAGTTGTCCACGGAACACCCTTGCCAGATTTTGGTGGATTACATCCAGAACCCAATCTTGTTTATGCAAAAGAATTAGTGGATTTAGCTTATTCAGAATCGGCTCCTGATTTATGTGCTGCTTCAGATGGAGATGGGGATCGTTATATGATCTTAGGGAAATCCTTTTTTGTAAATCCTGCTGATTCATTAGCGGTTCTTGCTCAATTTATGGAAAAGATTCCTTTTTATCAAGGGAAATTTTATGGGGCTGCCCGTTCTATGCCGACAGCAGATGCTTTGGATGCTGTTTGTAAAAATTTAAAAAAAGATTGTTATCAAACCCCAACAGGTTGGAAGTTCTTCGGTTCTTTATTGGAAAATAAAAAAATATCTTTGTGTGGGGAAGAAAGTTTTGGGGCAGGTTCATTTCACGTCATGGAAAAAGATGGCTTATGGGCCGTTTTATTTTGGTTAAATATTTTGGCTTTAACCCAAAAAACACCCGAAAGAATTGTGACAGATATGTGGAAAAAATATGGGCGGATTTACACCAGAACCTATAATTATCACACCAACAAATCAGATGATGTGTCCCATTTATTGGATTCATTGATAGCCAAAATTCCAGCTTTATCAGGACAAGTCTTGGATGATTTTAAGATTCAATCCGTTTCACTGTTCGATTACATTGATCCTGTTTCGAATGAACAAACAACAAACCAAGGAATTATTATTAATTTATCAAAAGATGCTCGAATTTTTGTTCGGCCTTCAGGTACCAATTCATCAGGCGCTACTTTAAAAGTATATCTATCACAAAAAAGTACTATTTTATCAGAAAAGCCTGAAACTATGTTGGAACCATTAGAAAAAACCACCCAAGAACTTTTACAAATTCAAAAATACTTGGGTGATAAAATTGATATTTCAGTCACTTAGGGCCGTCGTAAAAAGGATGGTAAATCCATTGATTCATCCAAACCGGTCAATTCGGGCGTTGTTTCTTCTTTTTTGACTGTTTCTTTTGGTTTGGGTGCACTTTTTGTACCACGATGTATTAATCCTGGCACTATTTCGAATATATTTCTTCTGGAAGGTTTCACATTAGCGGAAGCTTTTTGTCCCTCTAAATTGATTTCTTGGTTTTCTTTTGGTTGTTCCTTCACTGGTGTAGTCGCCGCTATCACTGGAGCACTATCCGAAAATAAAGTCTTTTGAATAGATACTTTTTCTTCACTAACCTCCACTTCCAATTCACTAGGAACAACTGTTTCCTGCCGTTTTAAAACAGGGGCAAAACCAAAACTGTCGTTAGGAATCAAACTTGGTTCTTCGGTTGGAACAGTTTTTTCTTCTTCGGTATGTGTTAAGCGAATTTCGGTTGTTTTTAAATGAATCCCTTCAACCACAGGCTCTGGTTTTGGTGGAGGCACTGGTTGAGGCGAAATAACTTTTACAGGTTCCCCTAATCCCGTTGCCACAATAGATACTTGAACGGCTCCTTCCAACTCTTCATTGACAGTAGAACCAAATTTCACATTGGCATTTTCATCCACTTGTGAAACAATCTTTTGCATAATGATATCTACTTCTTCCAAAGTCAAATCTAATCCACCTGAGATATTAATAAGAACGCTCTTTGCCCCTTGAATTGAGGCATCATCCAATAATGGATTTGTCAAGGCTTGATCAGCAGCCAACTCTGCACGATTTTCACCGCTGGCCCGACCAGTCCCCATCATCGCACGCCCCATCGTTGTCAAAACAGTACGTACATCTGCAAAGTCCAAATTGATCATTCCTGGATTCATCACTAAATCCGTAATACTACGCACCCCTTGACACAACACATCGTCTGAAATTTTAAAAGCACTTCTGAAAGTCATATTTGGCTTGGCAATCCGGAATAAATTTTGATTTGGAACAACAATCAAGGTATCCACATACTGTTGAAGTTCGGCAATTCCCTTTTTAGCCACCTGCATCCGATGAGCCCCTTCAAAATTAAAGGGAGTAGAAACAACACCCACCGTTAAAATTCCTTTTTCTTTGGCCAGTTTGGCGATTACAGGAATAGCCCCTGTCCCTGTTCCACCGCCCATACCGGCGGTTAAGAATAACAAATGTAATCCATCAATTGATTCTTTAATTTTTTCAGCTGATTCTTCTGCAGATTGACGACCAATTTCTGGATTAGATCCTGCTCCTAATCCCTGAGTTGTCTTTTCACCCAACTGGATTCTATCAGCCACCAAAGATTTTGATAAAGCCTGAGCATCTGTATTTGCCACAAAAAAAGCACACCCAGTCAAATTACTGGCAACCATATTATTGACGGCATTTCCACCGGCACCCCCGACACCAATAACCCCTAAATTAGGTGTCAATAAAACTTTTGGTGGTGGTGTTGCCAACCCAATTGTCAGTTCACTTTCTTTAATTACGACAGAATCTGTTTTATCCATTCTATTCCCTTTCTTAAGTATCCTTGAGGACTGCCAGCCGATTGAAAACTTTCAAAGTTTTTATCCTGACGTCGCATCAAAGCATCCATCAATAACCCAATACATACATTAAATGTACACGAATCATACGTACTTGGCAAGCTTTTTATTTGTTTTGTTTTACCAATTTTTGCAATTCCCCCCAAAAGTGAGGCCGTTTTTTCCTTTAAACCCGCCAATCCTGAGGCACATCCAGTTAAAACAAAACGTTTTGCAACAGCAGTAAAAGTTGTATTTTGATTAAGAGAAAGACTTATTTTTTCAAGTGTTTCTTCCAATCTGGGAACAATCACACTGATTAAATCAGAACGGCGCACTTGTAGATTTGCCCCTTCTTCATCCCCTAAAATCGGTACAATTAAACTTTCCAATTCATCACGTGGTGATAAGAAAGCAGCCCCATTCAATACTTTTAATCTTTCGGCATTTTTTAGGTCTGTATTCAAAGCTTGAGCAATATCTCGAGTCATTTGATTTCCACCCATTTGAATGACACCCAATTGCATTAAACCTCCACCTACAAACACTGCATAGGAGGTTGTTCCCGCCCCAAAATCAAGAGCTGTTACACCGATATCTTTTTCTTCATCCGAAAGAACCGCTAAGGCACTGGCATAAGGTGTTGCAACTTTCATTACCACAGAAACATGACACCTATCCAAAACTGTCAATAAATTCATCGCTTGTGTTTGGGGAAGCGTAACAACATGAACATGCGCCCCTAATGTTGTGGCATAAACGCCTCTAGGATCCGTATGCCCTTGTTCCTTATCCAATACATAACCCAATGGAAAAGCATGTAAAACTTCTTCACCCGCTGGTACATGGGTTGCTACAATATCATCTACTAAACGTTTCACATCAGCCCCTGAAACAGGTTTTCCTGTTGGGATATTGATTTCGTGATATAAATGTAATGAATGTAATTCTGGGGAAGAGATATTCACGATAACAGAATCGATGGGATGATCAGCCTGTTTTTCCGCCTGATGTAAAGCTTCACCGATACAAGTTGTGGCAGCTCCTAAATCCCAAATCATACCCGCTTGAATTCCTTGAGAAGGGACACAAGACGCTCCCACTACTTCGGCATATTTATTGTCCGTTAAACGAACAACTAAACACGCAATTTTACTGCTACCAATATCCAGTACATTTAAATACGTTTTTTTACTAAATGCTTTACTCATTTTTTCTTATCCTTCTTTCTAGGAGATGATTTTTTGGGGTGTAAAATAATACGGTCAGAAAGGCGAATATCTATGGCTTGAACATTTTTTTTCAACAAGTTTTCTTTTTCATTTTGTTTATTTAAACGCTTTAATGCTTTGTCATAACCCGTTTCTGGAAGCATCACTTCCAAACCTTCTTCTGCATCCATTAGATGTAAATTCCAACGACGCTTTTCAATCCGAACAGCCGAACGCACTAACTTATTTATTTCAGGAACCCGCTCTAATGCAGCCAACAAAGGAAGAGTGTTTTCCGGTGCGTCTGCCCCCACAACTAAAATCAAATCGGCCGGTAATAATTTATTATCTTTAATAGGCTTCCCCATTTCATCTAACGGCTGATAAGCTTGATTGTTTTGCCACAAGGCAATCGGTGTTTTTTCTGTCAAACGTATTACTAGTTTTTTGGGTAAATGACGTTCCACTATCGCTTCTTTAATCCAAGGCAGATTTCGTAAATTTTCCCGAGCTTCATTCAATGAAATTGTATTCATTTTTTGACCTTTAACCACATTTAAAGCATCCATAATTGCTTTTGTATCTGTTCGTTTATGACCCACCACTTCAATCTGATTTAATTTCCAATCAGCATGATTTGCCATGATATCCCAAGTTTTTTGAAACGGTGAACCAATCGCTTGTCCGATAGGAGATAGATAAAGTCCAATCAATACTACCATAACCAAAAGAGTAATTAAAACTTTTGTTTTCAAATGATTCTTAGGATTTTTCTTTAAACGAAACTCTAATCGCATCTGGCCCCCTGAATCAGCTGGTCAACCAATGCCTCATAACTTAAATTTTTCAGTTTTGCCATATCAGGTACCAAAGAAGTCGGCGTCATCCCCGGATTTGTATTGATTTCCAAAAAGACAATTCTGTCACCATCCAGACGAAAATCACTGCGACTGACCCCACGCGCCCCCAAAATCTGATGTATTTTCTCAGCATATTGAAAAAGTCTTTTTTCTATTACAGGACTCACTGGAGCAGGAATCAAATGTTTGACAGCACCCGCTTGATACTTATTTTGAAAATCATACCAACCTTTATTTGGCACTAATTCCACCGTTCCCAATGCTTTTCCATTCAACACCGCCACCGATAATTCACGCCCAGGGATATATTCTTCCACCAACAATTTTTTCCCTTTTGGCCATTTGATTTTTTTACGATCCGATTCAGTTAAAACTAAACTGACCCCAATGGAAGACCCCTCATCATTGGGTTTCACAACCAAAGGTAAAGGCATTTTTTGAAATTCATCTTCGGTTTTCAGTCCCCCTTCGGCCACAGGTACTTTTACTTGCATGGCAATTTTTCGGCTCATCTCTTTATCCATCCCCATACTGGAAGCCAATACACCTGAATGAGTATAAGGAATTTTCATCCAATTCAACAGCCCTTGAATACAGCCGTCTTCGCCCCCTTTTCCATGTAAAGCGTTAAAAACAACGTCCGGCTGAAAGCTTTTCAAGTCGGCAATCAACTGGGATAAATCATCTCCAACAATAATTTCCTTTGTAGGATACCCTAACTTTTTTAAAGCCTGTACCACTCCCTGTCCCGAAGACATAGAAATCTCTTTTTCCGAGGAAATCCCCCCCATTAAAACAGCCACCTTTAACGTCTGCCCAGACATTGAACCTCCCATTCCAATTGAACGCCTTGTTTTTCAGCCACAACAGAACGCACTTCCTCCACAAAATCTTCCAATTCTGTGGCCGTCGCTCCATTATTCACCAAAAAATTAGCGTGCTTTTCTGATAATGCCACTTTTCCTTTCTTATACCCCTTTAATCCGGATTTTTCAAGTAAAAAACCTGCAGACATATTGGGTGGATTTTTAAAGGTTGAACCGGCCGTCCTTATCCCTTGCGGTTGAGTCGCAACTCTTTTGTTGTGATATTCTTGCATTAAAGATTTTATTTTATCAGGATTTTCTTTTCCTTTAACCCTTAAAACCGCCCCCAAGAAAATACCTTTTCCTGCCAGTGGAGAAAAGCGATACCCCCAATCTGAAAAATCAGTTTGTATCGTTTTATTCCCTTTAAAATCCGTCCACGATACTTCTTGTAATAAATCCGAAAGCTTTCCACCAAACGCCCCTGCATTTGAAAAAAGCCCTCCCCCCAAAGTCCCAGGAATCCCCTCCATAAATTCAAAACCAGTCAATCCCGCATCAGCTGCCACTCTTGCAATTTCCATCAACTTGGCACCAGCCCCCGCCATAATTTTATCTCCACTGATTTTTATTTTTTGAAATTCTTTCCCTAATTTAAAAACAATACCAGCAATACCACCGTCCCGAATCAAGACATTACTCCCCCCACCCAAAACTGTAATAGGACATTGGGAGTTTTTTAAAAAGGAAAGCAAGCTGGCTTCATCATTGACATCGGCAAAAAAATCAGCTTTTCCCCCCACACCTAGCCATGTGTGTTTTGATAAATCGTAATTGGGAATCAGCTTTACTGTCATTTTTTTAAAGCCTCCAATAATTCAGGAATATGCCCCGATAAGGACCCAGCATTCAAGCAAATAACGGTATCCCCCGCTTGAACAAAATGGGCCACTTCTTTGGAAAAATCATTTTCTGTTGTTTTATAAATATCAGGATAAGAAGGCTTCATTTCCGACACAAATTTATCAGCCGTTACCCCCTCTATCACTGGGTCGCCAGCCGAATAGACATCTGTCACAAACAGGGCATCCACTTTATCAAAAGCTGTTTTAAAGTCAACCCATAAGTCTTGAAAACGGGTATAACGATGTGGTTGAAAAACACCAATTAAACGACCTGAAATTTGTTCTTTTAAGGCAGATAAAGTTGCTTTAATTTCTGTCGGATGATGCGCATAATCATCATAGACAGCCACTCCATTTTCTGTTCCCCGCAACGTCAAACGACGCTGAATACCCATAAAATCTGACAACGCTTTCTTGATGATAGCTCTATCTAAATGTAAAAATTCACCTGTCGCAAAAGCAGCCAGTGCATTTAAAACATTATGTTTTCCCATTAAAGAAATCGCCACATCTGACACTTTTTCAAATCCTTCTTTTTGCCGCACATAAACATCAAAAACAGAGCCACCAGCTTTGACACGCACATTATCCGCATAAACATCTGCGGTTTTAGAAAAACCATACGTTAGCACTTTCCTATTTTTAATTTCGGGTAAAATCTCCCTGACGACAGGATGATCCACACAAACTACACAGGCCCCATAAAAAGCGGTCTGATTCAAAAAAGTTTGATATGCCATTTTTTCACGATCAAATGTTTTATAATAGTCCATATGTTCGGGCTCAATATTTGTTACCACAGAAATAGTACTGGGCAGTTTTAAAAAAGAGCCGTCTGATTCATCAGCTTCTGCGACAATCCAATCGCCTGAGCCAGCCCCTGCATTAGAGCCTTTCGCATTCAAAATTCCGCCGATAATAAAACTGGGGTCCATTCCGGCCACAATCAGCATATGGGCAATCAAAGAAGAAGTCGTTGTTTTTCCATGTGACCCCGAAATACTGATACTTTTTTTGAAGCGCATCAATTCTGCTAACATTTCTGAACGGTGTGCCACAGGAATACCTTGTTTCTTTGCGGCCTGTAATTCCACATTATCCGGATGAATGGCCGAAGAAACCACCACAGCTTCTACCCCATTCAAATGGCTGGCATCATGTCCGATAAAAACAGGAATTCCCATTTTTTGCAAACGCTTTGTATTCGCATTTTCCACATTGTTAGAACCTTGAACAGCTACCCCAAAACTAGGCAACATTTCGGCAATGGCACTCATCCCAATACCCCCAATCCCGATAAAATGGACTTTTTTTAATGGAAAATTCATTTTTGATAGTTCCCTTCTTTAATCAACCGAACCACTTGTGCCGCCACATCTGGATGTCCCAAAGAAGTGGCAATTTTAGCGGCCCCCACCAATTCATCCGGATTCATAATTAAATCTGTTAGACGTTTGGTAAAAGCATCTACATCAAAATCTTTTTCTTGAATCAGCCACCCTGCTCCAGCATCAGCAAATTGTCGAGCATTTTCAAATTGGTGATTATCGGCAGAAGTGGGCAAGGGGACATAAATACCAGGGCGTCCAACAACAGCAAGTTCTGCTAAAGTGGATGAACCTGCCCGCCCAATCACCAAGTTGGACTTGACTAATAATTCTGGCATATTGTCAAAAAAGGATTGAACCGTTGTAGCGTAAAAACCCGCATCCTGATACATTTTTTGCAGGTCATCCACATCCTCAGGACGAGCCTGTTGTGTAATTTTCATATTTGCACGAATCTCGTCAGGCAGTTGCAACAACGCTTTTGGGAGTTCACGACTTAAGAAACGAGCCCCTTGACTGCCCCCAAAAATCAACAGATTAAAAACAGAATCCATCGGATAAGGACTGGCTGCTTTTTCTTGAATTGCAGGGCGCACCGGTTGCCCCACCAAAAAGGTGGAAATGCCTGTCGGTACTCTTTTAGTTTCAGCAAAGGCCGTCGCCACAAACTTCACGCGGGAAGCCAGCATTCTGTTGGCCCGCCCCAGTACCGCATTTTGTTCATGGACAGCCGTTGGAATACATAAAAATTGCGCAGCCAAAACAGCTGGCAGTGAGGCATACCCCCCCACACCAATCACCAGATCTGGTTTTTGTTTGATTAAGAAAAAAGCCGCCTGATACATACCTATTAACAATTTAAAAGCAGATTTTATCTTGCCCATCAAACTTTGACCTGTTACCGATGCCGCCGAAATAATATGAGTGGGTACTTCCTTTAATTTACGATATTCCGCCCCACGTTTATCCGTAATAAACCAGACCTCAAATCCGGCATCCACCAACCCTTTAGCAATAGATTCTGCTGGAAAAATATGGCCTCCTGTCCCCCCTGTAGTAATAATAATTTTTTTCATTCTAGACCTCGACTAAATGTATGCCCGTGTGTCAGGCTTAAAATCAAACCAAAAGCAAACGCCACCGACACCAGTGACGAGCCACCGTACGAAATAAAAGGAAGTGTCATTCCCTTTGTGGGAATCAAGTTTAACGTGGACGAAATATTAACCAAAGATTGAAAGGTAATTTGCGCCAACAACCCACCTGTTGCAATTTGAGAAAATAAATTATTTTCCCCCCGAATCAACTTGGTTACACGCCAAACTAAAAAGGCAAAAATCAAAATCACAAAGGCAGTAATTAAAAAGCCAAATTCTTCAGCCGAAACAGCCATAATAAAATCGGTATGAGCATCAGGAAGTTCGTATTTTACAACGCCTTCCCCCGGCCCTTTACCAAACCAACCCGCACTCTTAAGGGTGGCCATTGATTTTTCCACCTGATAAGGTAAACCATCTTCCGAGCTAAAGAAGTTTAAAATACGGGTACGAACGTGTTCCAAGAACAAGAAAGCCATACCGACAGCACCCGCTCCACCAGCCACCAAAAAACCAACCACCCATTTGGGAATCCCCGATAAAAACAGTTCTACAGCAAAGATAACGCCTATTGTCAACAACATTCCAAAGTCAGGTTGCAACCACAATAAAAAGCAAATTATTCCAACCAAAATAAAAGCAATCAAACGTCCGTAAGTATGTTGAATCAAACGTCCTTTTGCCAACAACCAACCACACACAACAGCAAAGGCAGGCTTAACAAATTCCGAAGGTTGAATACTGATACCGAACAAGGAAATCCAACGGCGAGCCCCTTTAACTTGAGGCCCCACAAACACCAACAACATTCCCATAATTCCCCCCAAAAGTACCAGATAGCATAAACGTCTGGCCCATTGAATCGGTAACAGAGCAACCCCTAACATGACCCCTATGGCAATTGGTACAAATGCCAAATGTTTTACAATAAAATGCATCCATTCAAAGTGATTACGCTCGGCCACCGCAGGTGAAGCTGCCAAAGTTAAAAAGACACCACAAAATAACAATAAAAAAGCGGCATAAAGCACATCTCTATCCAGACTGCGACTTTGCTCAATAATCAGCTTTTTAAATTGGTGCCACAAATGTTTCATTTTTACCTCAACTTCAAAGTGGCTAAAGCCGCCAAAGCCAACAAAATGGACATAATCCAAAAGCGCACAACAACTGTGGTTTCACTCCACCCCATTTTTTCAAAATGATGATGAATCGGTGCCATTAAAAAGACACGTTTTTTACGCAATTTATAAGACCCTACCTGAATCATCACTGACAAAGCTTCCACCACAAAAATCAACCCTGAAATCGCCAATACAATTTCGTGTTTTGTGGCCACAGCAATCGCCCCCAAAAAGCCCCCCAATGCCAATGAACCTGTATCCCCCATAAAAACTT
>JAZLIX010000016.1:0-6047 GCA_045617605.1 Alphaproteobacteria bacterium
TTCTAAAATTATTTCAATTTTATGGACAGGAAGTTTTGCCCAAAATTGAAAAAATTGCTACCCAAAGATTGGATGGGTACTATGGCCTTCATACCCATACAGATGCAGTTGTTTTTCAGGCTATTGATTATGCTTTGGAACTCCAGAAAAATCCAATACCGGTTTTATTTGCAGTGGCTTGTCATGATATGGCCAGAACACACGATTTGTATGATGAGCCTCACGGAAAAAATGCAGTTCCTTTGGTCAAAAAGGTGATGAACAGATTTAAAAAAATTTTAACAGAATCAGAACAATTGTCTGTTTTGTATGCCATTGAAAATCATACATCAGGAACACAAGTAAATGATTACGTATTCGCTTGTCTTTGGGATGCTGATAGGACTCGTTTGTCATGGGAAAGGGGATATCACGAGCGTTATTTTAATACTGCCTATGGGAAAAAGGTGGCCTCAGGAAATGCTGTGGAATATATTACTTGGCAAAATAAGGTTTTAAATAGACCTAATAAAGATAGGGAAGGTATTCAAGGTTTCTCTTTGAAAAAAGAGGCAATACAACTGAAGAAAATAATAGAACGATTAAATACGGATTTGAAGTAGTAAGTTTAAATTCCATGCGCCCGAAATGAATATACATTCTGACCTTTACCGATAATCAAATGGTCTAAAAATTGAATACCCACTGTTTCCAATAAACGACGTACTTCTTTTGTTGCTTCTATATCAGCTATTGATGGATTGGCATCCCCCGACGGATGATTATGCATCATCACAACTGCCGAGGCATTTAAACTTAAAGCTCGCTTTAAAATTTCTCTTGGAAAAATAGGAATAT
This sequence comes from Alphaproteobacteria bacterium, assembly GCA_045617605.1. GTDB lineage: Bacteria > Pseudomonadota > Alphaproteobacteria > CAAHEQ01 > UBA3637 > UBA3637. Next base: position 838 of record JAZLIX010000016.1, read on the forward strand.
GATCCACAGTCCCTTTTTGATGAACTTCATCATGAATCAAACGTAAGCCTTTATCCAAGAATAAAATCCGCATTTTTTCGACAGTTTCATTGGTATAAATCATCTGACAATAATTCATTAAACTTACCCAATCTTTTAAAATAGGGGCTTGCTTTATTTTTTCTGAAGTCAGTCTTTGGCAGGTAGCTAAAATTACCTTGAAGAATAATACGGAATGACTTTTAATTCCTTTGATTTTCATTAAATCTTCGGGTTCGGCGGTCAAAACCCCATTCAAAGATTTAAACTGTTCTAATAATTCTTTGGCTAAAGGCTTCACATCAATTCGGGGTAGGGCACACATTAATATTAATTCTAAAAATTCATAGTCGGCCAAAATTTCATGACCATAGGTTAAGAATTTATTTTTTACCCGTTCCCGATGTCCTAAATAATCTGGTTTTTCATCCGTCATTTATTTGTCCTTATAGGGCGGAAATGTATATCCTTTTGGGGAAAGTGTAAAAATTTCAATACCATTTTCTGTGACCCCTAAGGTATGTTCAAATTGGGCAGACAAGCCTCTATCACGAGTGACGGTTGTCCAACCATCTGCCAGTGTTATTGTGTCTTTTGACCCTGTATTGACCATGGGTTCAACCGTAAAGACCATTCCTGGTACCAGTTTGACGCCATTGCCACGTTTTCCATAATTCAAGACATTCGGGGCTCCATGAAAGACACGTCCAATGCCATGACCACAGTAATCGTGAACGGTGGTAAAGCCTTCTTTCAGGGCTGTTTCTTCCATAATCGCCCCCACGTCTCCTAAAGTTGCCCCCGGTTTCACTTCATTAATCCCAGCCATCATGGTAGCATAAGTCGTTTCAACTAATCGACGTGCCTTGATACTGGGTTTTCCTACATAATACATACGGGAAGTATCACCATACCATCCATTGACAATGACTGTCACATCAATGTTGATAATGTCACCAGTTTGTAAAATTTTATCATAGGAAGGAATGCCATGACAAATAACATGATTAGGTGAAATACAGGTACATTTTGGATAACCATGATATCCACGACAGGCCGTCCGTCCACTATGTTCAGTAATAAAGGCATCCATTTTGTCATCCAGCTCGCCTGTTGAAACGCCCACTTTAACAAAGGGCGTAATATAATCTAGCACCTCAGCAGCTAATCGTCCTGCTTTACGCAGGCCTTCAAAATCTTTTAAATTGTAAATTGTTAAATCTTGAACCATAGTTTTATTATACGCCTCTTTTATGCAAAAGAAAAGAAATTTTTTAAATTCTTTCTTTTAATAATTCTTGCGCTGTTGTGCGGGCTGCTTCTGTAATTTTTGCCCCTGATAACAGGCGTGCTACCTCTTCTATCCGTTCATTTGGGGTCAGTTTTCGAACTGAAGTCATTGTCCCGTTTTCCTTATCTTCTTTGGCTACACGATAATGATGCTTGCCACACCCTGCGACTTGTGGGGAATGCGTAATGACCAGCGTCTGATTACTTTCGCCCAAGCGTGCCAATCTTTCGCCCACAGCACTGGCCGTTGCCCCCGAAATACCTGTATCAATTTCATCAAAAATCAATGTTTGATTTCCGCCATTTAAGTTGACTTTTAGTGCTAACATAATTCGGGCGAGTTCACCGCCAGAGGCATATTTATGTAAAGGGGCTAAATCCATTCCTTTGTTGGTAGCGACCAAGAAAGTGATTTGATCAATGCCATTTTCTGTTGGTTCAATTTCTCTGATTTCAACACTGAAATGCACCTTTTCTAACTTTAAATCAGGTAGCTCTTGCATCAGGCCTTTTTCTAATTTCTGGGCCGCCTTTTTCCGTTCTGTATTTAGAACTTTTGCTTGTTTTAAATACTCTAATCTGGCTTCTTCTTCTGCTCGCATTAAACGGGCTTTTTCATCTTCTGAATGAACAATCTGATTCAGTTCTTTTTGTAATTTTTGGCTAAGTTCCGGTAATTCATCTAAAACCACATGATGCTTTCTGGCTACATCTCTTAAGGCAAACAAGCGGTCATCAATTTCACTCAGCTCGTTTTCATCCCCCATATCCGCCAACAATCGTTCTACTTGACAGGAAACTTCTTGCAAAGCGTTTTCAGCTACTTCTACCTGTTCTAGTAAGGGATTAATGTTTGATTCATCCAGTCTCTCTGCTTGTTCCAGATAAGAGCGTAAGCGTCCCGTTAAAGCCAAAACACCTCGCTCTTCTTCATCTGTGATGGCTTGAATATTTTTCAGGTTTTCGCCTAATTTTTCGGCATTCATTAAGGCACTTCTGCGCTTTGTCAGACTTTCTTCTTCACCCATTTTAGGTTTCAGCTTATTCAGTTCGTCCACACATTCTTGTAAATAAGCTTCATCTCCTGCTTGACGGGCTAAATTTTCCTCTAATTTTAAGCGTTCTTTTTTCTTTTCTTGCCAGTTGCTCCACGCTTTTTGAACAGCATTTACTTCTTTACCTAAATCTCCATAAGTATCCAAAGTTACTCTGTGTGTTGCAGGATTCAATAAACTATGCGTTGCAAATTGCCCATGAATTTCAACCAACAATTCGCCCACTTGTTTCAGTAAATTCAGTCCTACTGGCTGATCGTTGATAAAGGCTTTGCTTTTACCATCAATGGATAAAGTGCGCCTTAAAATCAAGTCTTCATCGGACTCTAATCCTTGTTCGGCTAAAATGTCATACACAGGATGATTTTTATTTAGGTGAAAGGTGGCAGAAATAATGGCTTGCTTTTCGCCCTTTCGAACAAAGCGAGCTTCTCCTCTTGCACCCAGTACCAAAGATAAGGCATCTAACAGGATAGATTTTCCTGCTCCTGTTTCGCCTGTAAAAATGCTTAAACCCTTATCAAATGACAAATCCAGTTTGTCAATCAAAACAAAATGCTGAACTGTCAAATGTGTAAGCATAACATTTCCTTAAAACAATTTATCTGCAAAAGGGACCCATTCAGATTTTGGATATTTTGCTTTTAATTCTTGGAATACTTCGCCAGCTTGATGTGTCATTCCTAAAGCCTGATAGCATGCAGCTAAACGATACAGCGCTTCTTCGGTTTGATTTGATTTTGAAAATTCTTTTAAGACATTTTGGAAACGATTCATGGCGGCAATATAATCTTCATGCTGTTGATAATAACGCCCCACAGCCAATTCCTTCCCTGCCAGAGTATTTAGGATGATCTTCAATTTTGCCTCGGCATCTTTTGCATACACAGAGTTTGGAAAACGAGTTAACAATTCTTTGAAAGTGTCATCTGCTTTCTGAGTCATTTCCTGTTCACGCAAAGGATCTGACATTTGTTCAAAATAACATAAGGCTTTTAAATATAAGGCATACGCGGCATTTTTGTTTCCTGGGTGGAATTGTAAAAAGCGATCTAAAGTCAGGATAGCATCTGTATATTCATTTTGTTTATATTGGGAATAGGCCATCATAATCTGTGCACGTTCGGCCCATTCAGAATAAGGGAATTGTTGCTCAATCTGGTCAAAGGCCTCGGCTGCTTTTTCATAATCTGTTTCTTGAAAGTATTGATAGGCAGTTGTATAAATTTCTTCGGGGCCTAAATTGTCCAAAGACTTTTCACTGCTGGCACAAGCCGTCAATAATAATAAAGAAGCAAATAGAATTTTACGCATTTTTAATCCTTTCTTTTGGATTAGTTTAGCAACATTATCCCCCAATTTCAAGTTTTTTCTTGCTTTTCTTTGTGAGTTGATGTACAAAGAATTATGCTTTTAACATTTGCGGTTTTGTTTTACTTTTTTGCACTGGCTTTTTGCCTGTATGCTTTTGCCAGCTTTTTTATTTTTAAGGGCTGGGATAATCCACCTTATATTCCCTCATTCGGCAAAACAAAAAAGACTGTGATTGCTCAAGTTTCTGATATTTTACATTTTTCTCAAAAGCCTTTACATGTGGCTGATTTAGGATGCGGTGATGGTTCTCTGTTAGTTGGGTTGGCCCCGAAATTTTCCTCACATCATTTTTATGGTTATGAATGGGATCCACTCCCCTTTAATATCGCCAAAAGGCGTCTGAAAAAATACAAAAACGTACAAATTATTCGGGCAGATTTAATGCAACAAAATTTACATCATTTAGATATAGCCCTTTGCTATTTGGCGCATATTCCAGGAATAGGGGACAGATTAAAAAAAACATTAAAACCGTCGGCTCTTGTGATTTCAGAGGTTTTTGAAATCGATGGTTGGAAACCATATAAAATCGTCCCTTCACGTCTTTTAGGATTTAAAAGTAAAATTTTTATTTATCGTGTTCGGGAACAAAGACTTCTCCGGCACTGATGGCTTCTTTAACACCTGTTGTGGTGGGCAAGCTGATAGGCAGGTTCATCAAACGTCTTGCCCCTAAAAAAGCTGAACCAATGGCATTTAAATGCTTTTGAAAGGTAAAACAGTCGCCCGCTTTTTGAACATTCTGAAACGCTTGCTTAAAGGCCAAAACAAGAGTTGGATTTTTTAATCCGCCCCCAATTAAAATTCCTGTTTCTGGGATATCAGGTAAAAATTCATAGGCTTTTTTTAAACTTTCCACAAAAAAGGCGACCAAAGTAGCACAACCATCTGCTGGGGTTAGTCCTTCTAATTGTTCTAACAAATGCTCAAAGTCTTCTCGTGCAACGGCTTTTGGGGGCTTTTGCTTAAAATAGGGATGCTCTAATAAAGATTTTACCACTTTTTTATTCACTTTTCCTTGGGCTGAAAGCCATCCATTTTCATCTTGAGTTTGGCCTGTTTTTTTGAATACCCAGGCATCCATCAGGGCGGTTCCAATTCCTGCGTCAAATCCTAAAATTTCTCCATTGACCCCAAAATAGGTTAGCTTTAAAATCCCTCCAATATTTGCTATCATGACAGGCTTTTTCATTTTGTGCACCATTGTTTCCCAAAAAACAGCTTTTAAGGGACTGCCAACACCTCCAGCCATTAAATCAGCTTGTATAAAATGTCCGATAACAGGGATTTGAAAAGTGTCAGCTATTTTTTTTAAATTTCCCATTTCAATGGCATATTTGTCAGCTAATGCAATAATGGGACCCATCACACAAATATAATCAGGCTTATTGGTACTACATTCTATTCCTTCTTTTAAAACTTTTTCAAAAAATTCTGTGACTTCTTTTTCCAGTTCATCCAGGTATTTTTTAT
>JAZLIX010000017.1:0-33109 GCA_045617605.1 Alphaproteobacteria bacterium
TCATTTTATCCTTTCTGTTTTTATATTTTCGTTTGTATACAAACTTAAAGTTCTTTTAAGTTATATCCTCATCATAGCTAAATTTCATGATTTGTCCAGCTCTTTTTTAATAAAAATAAGGAAAAGTGATAAAAAAATCCACTTTGTTAATAAAAAATTAACTTTTTTCGTTCTATGATTGGCAAGAAAGAATATCTGTTCATCTTGAACGAGTGTGAAAGATTTTGTGATAAGGTTCTTCAAAAATCTGTCTCTTTCAGGATGATGATGGGTATGTAAAGGGGTTAGCAAAAGGGAAAAACAGATGCAACAAAAAAGTTTTATGCTCTTTCTGTTTTGTTTATGTGGTACATCATTACCAGTGTTGTCAGCTGATTTGTTGGCTGATGAACAAGGGCCGACTGCACCTGAGGCTGTGGCAACTGTTACGGCGGGTGAAGATTTCTTACTTCCTTCTTATGTTGTTCCTAATGAAAATTCTACTTATTCTCGGGAACCAACACCAGTTCCTTCCGAAATTGACATTTTAAACGAAATTTTTGGTACCTCTGAATCGGCAGAAATTGCCCCACAAAAAATCAGTAAGCCAATACAACACACTTTTTCCCCTAGAACAGGCGTTCAAAATGCGAATGAAGAACCTTTATTGACTCCTTTGCCTCCTCTTCCTGTTATTCAGAATGATGTCACTATTGAACCTAAAAAAGTTGCTTTTAAACAGACAAAGTATGTAGATCAGGTTTTGGCTATGGCAAGTGATGCGGGATCGACTGTAACAATGCCACGTGAAATTCGAATTACGTTTTATCCTGGTCAATCCACTTTTTCTGCTCAAGCGTTGAAATGGGCAAAATCTTTTGCTGTACGTGTTGTGAATCATCCAACTTTATTAGCTGAAATTCGTGTAAGTGAGAATCATTGGTCTGTTCAGGAAAAACGTTTGGCTGTTTTATTACAAATTTTAAAAGAGGTGGGGGTTTCTTCCCATCAGGTGCGCTTGTATAAAACAGGACGTGATGAAAATACGATTTTAATGGGATATACTGAAAATCCTGATTATACAGGTATTGGAAAAACAAAAAATTCAAAAGAAGGGATGCAAAAAACGATTGATTGGTAAAAAAGGCTTGTATCTTTTAAAAATATCGTGTATCCTGACATAAAGAAAGGGAGTGGGAAGATGAAAAAAATATTTTTTAAGACTTTGGTTTTGGCGTCCGTTTGGGTTTTGCCAGCATCAGCTCAACAATTTATTGATTGTTCGGAAGGGGATGCAACGTGTGATGTTTTGTATGCGACGGATGAATTGTTTACGTCAGGAAATCAAAATTCTGTTCAAGTAGCTGATTGGACGCAATTAAAAACAAATGATAAGCCATTGGCGGAATCTAAACCAATGAATACTTTACCTTCTGGAAATAATTATCGAGTTGTTTTACCCAAAGGGGCTACAGTCAGTGAAGGTCCTAATGCAGTAGTTGTGCCAAGTAAAAAAACAAATTCACGTGTTGATGTGTTGCCTGATGGTTCTGTTCAAACAACAACAATTGAAGTGACAACACAAGAAACGCCAGGTGGGTATCAGGAAACGACAAAACGGATCGAACGTTTGGATACAGAAAAACAAGGGGCTGTTTGGGTTGAAAAATCCTTGACAGATAAAGTGGATTATGGGGATGCTGCCCATGATTGGGAAGCTCCACGTGGAGAAACGCTACGCTCTTTGTTAATGCAATGGGGTGAGGTTTCTGGTTGGACTGTTGTTTGGAAATTAGATAAAGATTATAAGCTAGAGGCAGGGGTTGTCTTCCGTGGTACATTTACCGAGGTGGCTAGTGCTATTATTCGGACATTTGCACGGGCTGTTCCTGCTCCAATTGGAACCTTTTATAAGGGGAATCGTGTCTTAGTCGTCAGTATACAGGAGGATGAGAATGCGCATTAAAAATTTAACATTTGCTTTGTTGGCAAGCTGTTTTGTTTTGGCATCATGTAATAAGTATGCAGCTGAAACAGATAAGCGTATTGAAACAACTTTGGCTCGTGTGGAAGAATATAGAGAAATTGCAGAAATTCCTGATTTACCGGAAGCTGTGGATACTGTTCGTGTACAAAATGATATTTGGTTGGGGGCGAACAGCACTAAGATTATGGAAGGAGAAGCTTTACCTTCTTGGGTAGAAAAAGAAGATGGAATTACAATGGCCATTTCTGAAGATGCTAAGCTTCCTGATATTATTCAAGAAATTTCGGATATGACAGGGATTACTATTCGTATAGATGATTTAAAAGCAGAAAATGCCATTCCAGAAGAAACAGTTTCTGTTAAATATTCTGGAAAACTGAGTGGTTTTTTGAACTATTTGTCTAATCGTTATGGACTTTATTGGCGCTATAAAGATGATGTCATTACCTTTTATACGCAAGAAACACGTGTTTTTACTGTGTATGCTTTACCAACAGAGACTTCTTTGACGGCCAGTATGAGTGGGGCAACCATGGGTGAAAGTGGTGGCGGAAATGCAACTTCCAATTTGTCTGTTAATTCGGATTTAAAGGTATGGGACAGTATTGAAGAAGGGGTTAAACAAGTTGTTGGCGAAAATGGCAAATTATCATTCAGTCGTGTGGCGGGAACTGTGACTGTGACGGCTAGTCCTTATATAGTGAAAAAAGTGGCCGCTTATATTGCCAATTGGAATGAAAAACTTTCTCGTCAAGTGGCTATTACTGTTCGGATTATTCAGGTTACATTGAATAATGAAGATAACTATGGATTAGATTTGAACGCCGCTTTTGGTAGCAGTCGTATTAAAAGTTCTTTCATGACTTCAATTCCTGAGGCGGGGGCCAGTGCTGTCGCTGGAAACCTGGCAATGACTCTGTTGAAACCAGGAAAGTGGAGTGGTTCTAAGGCAGTCATCAATGCTTTGTCTACGCAAGGAAAGACTCAAATGGTGACCAGTTCATCTGTGACAACTTTGAACAATAAGGTGGCACCTGTTCAAATTTCTACTTCCAAAAATTACCTGAAAGAAATTACAGTGACGACATCTGGAACAAACGAAGATAAAAGTACGGATACAGATTATGAAGTAGATACTCTTAATTATGGCTTTACTATGGAAATTTTACCCAGAATTTTGGATCATGGTCGGTTGATTGTCTTGTTTAACCTATCTATTACAGACTTTTTGGGATTTGAAAAGGTTGGTACAGCAGGAGAGGATTCTGGCTCTGGTGAAGGGGGAGATGAGGATTCTGAATCAGAAGTAACAAACTTGCAATTACCTACAATGCAAATGCGTGGATTTGTGCAAGAAATTGCAATGCGTTCTGGTCAAACCTTAGTTCTGACAGGATTTGAAGATTTACTTGAAACAACTTCCACATCTGGTATTGGTAAACCGAAAATGGGATTATTGGGTGGTACAGCTTATGATAGTACAGAACGTCGTGTTTTGGTGATTACCATGACACCTGAGGTTTTGCAATCCCCCTTAGCTCCAGAAGCTTTAATGAGAGATTATTAAGGAGATAACATGGACGAATCCATCCCTATGCCTTCTGAAACGCCACAACAAAGCCGGTTGAGATCTTCAGCTGGGGTTGTGACGGTCAAGGGGCAACATTATGCTGTGGGATTGATTTGGCAACCTCTACAAAATTTGGATGATCCGATTTTAGAGGTTCGTGAAACGGCCGAATCTGAAATGGGGGCTGACCTTTATTGTTTACGTCCTGCAGCAACCCCTCAATATGGTATTGGGCGAACAGAGTTAGAACATCGTGATGGGATGCCCTCTTTGGCAGCGGCTGTTGCTTCTGTTTTCACTGATCAATCTTCTTTCTGTGGTGTTTTTAAAGTTGATGAAGGTTGGTGGTTGATTGCCATTCGTAATGATTTGATTTTAGCAGAAGAGGATGTTGTTTTTGCTAATGAAGAGGAGGCTCAGCGGGCTTATGCCTCTATGATGGCTGTGCCAGATTGGGGGTTACGGATTGTTCCAGAAGAATGGCAAATGGAAGGAGCGGAATATCGTGATCTTTCTTTTGTTTTACAAAAAGCTCGTAAGATTCGTTTACAACCAATTAATGCTGTTCGCCGGACAAAGTTTTTGTTATTTATTACTATTTTAATTCTGGCCGCTCTTGTATGGTTAGGGTATTCTTTGTTTTCTTTGTGGAAAAATGTTTTTCCACCTGAAAAAATTCGGGTGGTTGAACAACCGACTGTATTGCCTCCTGTTCGTCCAGAACCAGAAAAACCAAAACCATGGGAAAAAGTGGTGGATTTGCCGGCTTTCTTTAATCAATGTTGGACAAGTGTTTATCAAATTCGGTCAATTGTTGTTCCTGGTTGGACGATGGGGAATATTGAATGTACGGTTGCTGGTGCCAGTACTTCGTGGCGTTTGACAGATGTTCAAACTGGTCGTTTGACATGGATGAATTTTGGATTGGATGAATATCAATTAGTCAATATGAAAGTGGATGTATCTGCTAGTGGTGATTCTGCAAATGGTATGCTTCCTTTTACTAAGTTACCAATGGTGGCTTCTGTTCCTAAACTAACCTCTCTTGAATTAGAGGATGATTTAAAGGAAATCAAACAAGCAATGAATTTACAAGGATTTCAATATTCACGTCAAAGTTTATTGGATCCACCCAATCGTCCTGATGGAACACGTCCAGCTAATCAAAAGTCTTATACTTTTTATTCGTTTACGTTAAGTTCGCCTTTTCCACCACAGGAATGGGAGAAATTTTTTGGAAAGTTTTCGGGAGTAGAGTTATTGCGGATACAATATACTCCAAGCAATGGTAATAATTGGACATATGAAGGGAGAATTTATGCAAAATAAACATGTTTCTTTAATCGTTTTGACAGCATTTTTAATGGCAACAGATGTCATGGCGCAAGAAGTTGATTTATTAGCTGATACAAAAACAGGAACACTTGTTTCCGAAAGTGAAACTTTGGATTCTCTGTCTGATCTTTCGGCGGATATCAGTCAAAAAAAGACGGTGGATTTTCCTCCACGTTCTTCTTTAGATTCAATGGAATTGGCACCTCTTCCTGGTATTTATGAAACGGATATGAATGGTCCTCAACCCATGGCAGAATCTGTTTCTGTCAACGATCTTCCCAGTGAACAGTTATTGGGACGTTTGACTCCTGAAGTTTTTCAGGAAATGGCAGAATTGGAACGTGATAATGCTTATTTAAAATTACAAATTCAAAAACAGGAAATGAAAAATTCTTTGGAACAGGCTCGGGCACAATATCGTCAAGCTCGGTTGGATGAAATTGATAAGCGTGAAGGGGTTGTTCGTAATCGTATTCAATGGTGGCAAGAACAAGAAAAGTTACGTCAAGAGGTTGAAAAAGAACGTCAGGCAGCGGAGGAAGTTAAAAATAAAATGGCTGAAGCAGAGGCTTTAAAAGCTCAATTAGAAGCTGAGGCGGCCAATCAAAATCGGGAACAAATAAAAGAATTAGAAGAGGAAGAAAATGAAGAGCTTTTGCCGACAACTCCAGCTGTTGTTTTGTATTCTTTGGTAAATGTTAAAGGAACACGTGGGAATTTAACCGCACGTGTGAAAAACATTGCTACAGATGAGATACAAACTGTTAAGGTGGGTGATAAATTAAATGGAGAAGTGATTACAGCAATTACTTCAGAAACAGTTGTTGTAGATAGAAATGGAATGGAATACGTCATTCAATTCCCTTAACTGAGCAGGTATTATCAATGGATGAGAAGGAACAAAATTCGATTTCACAGGAAAGTGTTTCTGCTGATTCGTCTGAAGTAATTCAGGGAGCTGAACAGCAGTCCATTGATGTGTCCAAATCTGAAGAAACTCCTTTAGAAGGGATGATGGTTGCAAGTCAGATTTTGGCTCCACCCAAACCATTGGAAGACAGTTTAAATACTTTAAAAGAATATCAAAGTGAACAATCACAAGAAGCTCCTCAAGCGTCTGTTCAACCTGAAGAAATTACTGCTGAAACAAAATTGACAGTGGAAGAGGATCCGAATTTTAAAGGAGATAATCCTGATGTACAGGCTCCACCAGGTGGGTCACCTTATGCCACTCCTGAATATGATAATAAGGATTATGGTTCACCCCAGTTTTTTAAAGATTTGTTTTCAAACGGAAATGAATGTGTAACCAGTACAACTGGTTCGTTTGCAGTCAATGATGAAACAAGGGCTATGTTGGCTTTGTTTTCCAATGGCCGATTGTTTGTTGTGGAAGATCATAAGTATGATGGTCGAGTTTTGGGATTTGAATATTTGGCTAAAAAAAGGCGTTTACAAATTGGTCAGCCAGAATATGTTCCTGCAGGTATTTTGAATGATATTTATAGTTATGCTGTTCAGATGCATAACGCTTCTGTGATTGCAACAGATGATGAAACGCAACGTCAGACCAGAATGCAACGTGACTTTGTGACGGTGATTTCTCGGGCAGCGATTAATCACGTTTCTGACGTTCACATTGTAGTGGCAGAGCATACGACCGTTATGTTTCGTGTGAATGGATTAATGCAAACAGAAATGGAATATAATAAAGATTGGGGTGAAAGTTTTGTACGTGCAGCATTTGCTTCTGCTGATATTTCGGATGCCAACTATGCTCAGAATGAATATCAAGCAGCACAGAAATTGGGACGGACACCACTTCGTGGTTCTGGGGGTCGATTGGTTCTTCCTAAAAATGTGTTGGGTTTACGTTTACAATTTAACCCGATTGCGTTTGGTTCACGTTATGTTGTTATTCGTATTTTGTATGCAGATGAAAATGCGGCTTCTGGTGAAGAATCCATTAAAGCACTGGGCTATGGTAAATACGAATTGGATACATTTCGGTACTTACGCTCTATTCCTACAGGAATTGTGATTGTTTCAGGACCAACAGGTTCTGGTAAATCAACTACTTTGCAACGAAATATGATAGCCATGTTACAGGAACGTAATTATGAAACTAACTTGATTACGGTGGAAGATCCTCCTGAATATCCTATTCCTGGGGCTCGTCAAATGCCTGTGACCAATGCGGGAATTGAAGAGGCTAAAGATCGTGAATTTACAAAGGCTTTAGCGGCGGCTCTGCGTTCTGATCCGGATTCATTGATGATTGGGGAAATTCGAACATTGTCAGCAGCTGATTTGGCTTTCCGTGGTGCTCTTTCAGGGCATAATGTGTGGTCAACGTTGCATGCTAATACGGCGGCGGCTGTATTATTACGTTTGCGAGATATTGGGGTTGAAAATTTTAAGTTGGAAGATCCATCTATTATGCGGGGGATGTTGGCTCAGCGACTTTTCCGAAAACTTTGTCCACATTGCCGGATTCCTGCTCGTACACAATTAGATAATCCTGCTATTCAACGTTTACGTGAAGCTTATGGGGATATAGGGGTGGAAAGGGCTTATTTACGTGGTCCAGGATGTGAAGAATGTGATTTCCATGGAGTAAGTGGCCGAACAGCCATTGCGGAATTTATTTTGCCTGATGCAACCTTTTTGGATTTAATGTTAAAAGGGGAATCACAAAAGGCAATGAATTATTGGATTTCAGATCTAAAAGGTCGAACATTGCGTGAAAATGCGGTAGAGCGGATGTTTAACGGGATATTGGATATTGATGAAGTTGAACGTTGGACTGGTCCAATCAATCGAAATGCCGTAGGTTAAAGGAGGGATAAATGGCAACAAAAGAACAGGGAAGTTTTTTAGATACGCTTAATATAGGTTATGCCCATGCAATGGTCAGATTACATGCTGAAGACCGTTTGGAAATGTATCGTAAGTTAGCTGCTCTTTTAAAAAACCGCTTTTCTTTGATGGATGCCTTGGAACGACTTTATCAAATTGCCAGTAAAGATGGAAAGAATAAGGAAGATTCAATGGCTTTGGCAATTACCAGTTGGATGACTCAAATACGAAATGGTAGTACCTTTTCAGAAGCTTTGCGTGGATGGGCACCCAGTACTGAATTATTGCTGTTGTCTGTTGGTGATGTTTCAAATTTGGAAACAGCCTTACAGCATACCGTACGTGTGGTGGAGGGGATGAACAAAATGCGTGAGTTGGTCTGGGGCGCTGTGGCTTATCCTTTGTTCTTGTTGTCAATGGTTTCCTTGCTTATTTGGGCAGTTGCTAAGTTCATGGTGCCACCGATGAAAGAGGCTGTTCCTAATTTACAGTGGAAAGGAATAGCTGCCACTTTGGTGAATATGTCAGTTTTTGTGGATCAGCATCCTATTTTTTTGTTTTCAATATTACCAGTGATAGTGGTTATAGTCTTACTTACGTTCCCTTATTGGAAAGGGGCGGGGCGTGCTACGGCTGACAAGATGCCACCATGGTCTATCTATCGGACATTTATCGGAGTCAGCTGGTTGTTGGCATTATCGGCTTTGGTACGGGCGGGGATGCCTGTGTCACGTGCTGTACGTGCTTTGATGGGAAATGAGGCGAGCCCTTATTTAAAATATCGATTGAATAGAACGCTACTTTACATCAATAACGGGGATAACTTGGGGGAAGCCCTTTATCATACCCATTTAGGTTTTCCAGATGAAGAAGTGGTTGGGGATTTGCGGATTTATGCTGAATTGGATACCTTCCAGGAGGCTTTGGAAAACCTGGCAAACGGGTGGTTGGAATCTTCTATTCGGGATATTGATAAAAAAGCTGCCATCTTGAATGGGTTCGCCATTTTAATGATTGCTGGTGTCATTGGTTGGGTTGTTTGGGGTACCTTTGAAATGCAAAACCAAATGGTCAGTGGAATGGGTTTAGGCGGTTAAAGGGCGTGCATTCCCTACATTCAAGGCGAAAAAGTTTAAACATTTCTTGATTTTTGTCCAAAAACTGTCATCCTTTGGGGTGGGGGTTAGGGCGCTGATAGCACTGGCTCCAGTGACAATGGATGTTAAAGCTGTGATAATATCGTTAAAGTAAGTAATAATAAAATTCATTTTATTCTCCTATTTTAAAATCAGGTTAAGTAAGGCAATTGAAATAGCTGTGACAGTGGTTAAGGCGATTGTTCCCATTAATGAACGAAGGGGGGCAATTTCACGTCGCAGTACAAATTCCTGGCGCAGTTGATTATGAATCTCTTGGCAAGTTTTTTTGTTTTGCACAGAGCCCATAAAATTCAAGAGTTCTGTATGAACAGAGGTAATTTGGGTTGATAAATCGGCAACTTGGCATTTAATTTCTGCCAGTTGCTTTTGTTGTGAATCGGCCAAGGCCATCAGGCGACCGATTTCCAGTGAAAAACTTTTTGGCATTTTTTCCTTTCAGTTCACGGTATAGAACAAATGATTACCAATATGGGCTGATGGAATTACCCCGCGTGCCCAATAGGGATTGACTTGAAGGGCGTGATAATGGGTTGCCCCACAGGTATTATCGGTCAGGTTTCCATGCAGAGCCCTTAAAGCAACTCGTTTACAAATTTGATAAACAGGGTCATCTGATAAATCTTGTTGTAACAGTTTGAAGTTGGGGTCTGTTGGGTTCCAACAAGAAAATTGTTGAGGTTTTAAACAAATTTCAATGATTGTTTTTCCCCACCACGTCCGTTGTTGGTGTAAAGCCATTTTATGACGGTTTAAAATCACATTAGCAACGGCCTCAATTCCAGACAAAGATTCCCCCCTGGCTTCGCCATAAAGGGTCTTGGCAAAAATTTCTAATTCATCCATTTTGTTATCCTTTCATTTTTAGGAACGCCATAAGGGGCGATTTCGGTTAAAACTGATGATTCGTGGTAGGCGGACTGGTTCTGATAACAGGCATCCTGCCACCGCATCCAATCCATCATCATGGGTTCGACCTGAGGCATTAAAGTCCTGCATTTCACTGACAAAAGGGGTGCTCATAACTGATGAATGGACATAAAGTGATCCGTTCATTAAGGGGGCTTCTAAAGCCCCTAAAATGCGTTCGGATTTATTTTGATGTGATGTTTTTTCTAGAATAGCGCATCCCATACGGCGACGGGAAAATTCTTGTCTTAAAAGGGCTGGCAAGAATCGTCCAATGCCATTTGTTTCCAGATGAACGGCAGGCAAATAATTATCCCACACAAAGTCGGCAACTTGTCGGCATTGCCAACTGGTTGATTCTTCTGCTTCAGGAACTTGCAGATATTTCATGGCGTGCAGGTAATAGTTGCCGTCCTCGCCTGTAAAAACGCAAGCAATCACGCTGGCATCTCCGCCCGCTTTTCCAAAGGCGGGATCCCACCAACAACTGGCTGACATCATTTTTATATCTCCGATTTTCAGCAAGCCATATCCATTGGCTTCCCTATATAAAAGAGGAGTGTCATACATTTTAAGGCGTTTACTATCCAAGCGACTCTCATCAAATTTGACCGCTTGCAATAACATTTGGCTGGCAAATTTATTGGGGGTCGTAGAACGCCTGATTTCTTCAATTTTTTGTAATGAAAAGCGTTCAGGCCAAACAGAGTCTCCCTTTAAATTCAACAAGGGGAGTTTCAGCCAATGCCAGCCTTCTTTTTTTTGATAAATGGTGTCTTCAGCATGGGGTGTCCCGATATACAACATCATTCCACCAGGGGTTAGAATGTAGTCCAACTCTGCCAATTTTGTGCGCAGGTCCTTGCGCTTTAAGGCATTATTGCAAGTCTTGGGAACTTCCACGTCATCACATAAAATGATGTCTGCCCGACAGCCTGTCATATTGGCGGATAGTCCCCGAGCCAGCATAGAAGGGTCTCGTCCGACTTGAGTGCGTTTGATGGTAAAACGATCACTAGCCCATTCTTCTGCTTTATGGGGCTTCATTCCAAAACAAGCCGGATGATGCTCAATAATATGCTTGGTGTGGGCAACCATTTTTTTGGCCAGCGTATGATCGGCGGAAACCACCAACAACCTGAGATTCGGTTTTTGTAATAAGACCCAAGCACAAAATAACCCCACTAATGTTGATTTTCCGGAATTACGGAAAGCCAAAAGCAGACCTTTTCGACCATTGGAACAGTTAAATAAATCTTCCAAAAATTGTCCAATGACTTTATGGTGGCGAGGTAATTTTAGACCATTTACCTTATCCCAAATCCAAAGAAATTCCAGAAAAGTCATCGGTATTTAGTTCCTTTTTTGCTTGATCTAATAAAGTGCTGATATCAGGAATAACCGGTTCCAGTGTGGGTTCTTTTTGTGTCAGCTTCACTAATAAGGCCACGTGCAAAAGGGCGGCTTTACAAGCAGTGTGATAGGCATTAAATTCTTTTGTTTCACTGGGAGCTGGTTCATTTGAAAAAGCTAAATAATCGGACAAGGCTTTTTGTAAGGCGGGGACAAGTTCCTTTCCTACTTCAAAACTCATTTAATCATGGTCCGACTGAAACTGGTACTGATATTACCTAAAGTATTTAAGGAACTGAGTTTACTTTCAGAACTTAAACTATTCAGGCGCAATAAGTTAGTACTATTGGTATTTCCCAAACTATTTAACAACGCCTCAGAAGAAATTTTGGCTTGATTTTGCAGGTATTTATCCTCAATATCATGTTCTCTTTGCAGGGCGTTTAAATAAGTTTGACCGGTTCCTGATTTACTGCTGGTTCCCAAAGCCCCTAAAGAAGCCTTATAGGCGGCCTGTTGTTGAAGCAGTAAATTTCTTTTTTTTCTTTGTTGTTCAGCCAAAGCTAACTTGGCTTGTTCATCTTGCAGTCTGGTATTTTCAGCCGCCGTCCGATTGGCATTTTTAATGGTTTTCTTTTGACGGTCAGAATTGACTTTTGTATAATATGCACTTGCCAAAGCACTGGCAATAGTGACAACGATAGCAGCTTCCATTTTATCCTCCTATTTTAATATCGCTGACAACGGATACAAGTTTAAAGGTGGCGGGTAAAGTTCCCTTGATTTCCCATAAAGCGTTTTGGGGATTTCTGTGCCATCCTAATCCTCTGATGACTAAATCCAGTGTGTGTTTTTGTGGGATACTGTCCATTTGGTAATTTGCCAAATTTGGTACCAATTCTTGATGGAGTCCAGATCCTGTATCAATTTCAACACTTTGGGTATCTACAACACGAAAAACGCCCCGAATAAATCTGGCATTGGTAACAGGAGCAGGTCCATTATTTGCTCCAGTAATTGGGGGCAGAGGGGCAATCAGATGTGTGAAGGCTAATCCTACTTCTACTGCAGAGGCGGGTGTTAAAAGGGTTAAAGTTCCATTTTCAATTATTTGTGGGTCTTGAACTCGTCCATCAGCGACAATTTGAACTTGTTGTCTTTCCAATACAGTAAGCCCTGTCCATATGTCTGTGGCTGGAGTGGCACTCAATAAGAATCCTCTATCAGTATGCAGGTCTTCATTAAATTTTTCTAGATAATAGGTGTTATCCTCTTTAATAATAAAGTAAGCATTTCCACCGCAAACGGTCACGTTTTGAAAAGCACCTTGTGTGGTTTGATGTGTCCAGCTCTGCATATCTTCAGCACGAAAACTGGTGAGGACAGATAAACTCCCATCTTGCATCACGACATAGGCTTGACGTAAGTATTTATCGTACGCCATATCCACAGGTTTATCAATTAAATGATGGGCTAGTAAGGAAAGGTCGGTTGCTTGATAGACACCTTCTAAATCCGAAAATAAAAATTCCCGAATTTCTTTCCCATTGGCGGCTGCAAAAATGGTGGCTCCATCTATTCCGACAGGGGGAATAAAGTGTGTATCATCTGACCCTACTTGCGTTTGGCGTTTTAACTGAATGGAGGTCGGCGTTAAAGGATCACCTGTCACCATCCATTCGGCACTGGTGGTAAAAACTTGTAAATGACGTCCAGCAAATAAAGCACAAATTTTATTGGCTTGGTCTGACATCAATGAAAAAGTAATGGCTTCACTGTCCAGCGCTGTTCCTTCTTCAAAGTTTGAAATGTCTTCAGTTTGACTGAACCACAAGGTGTTTGGTAAATCTTTAGACCCACCGAATACCAATCTGGATTGATAAGTTGTCACAGTTGTCGGCCACCCATGTTCGCTGCATAGGGCTGGTTCTCCCCAATAGCGTGTGGGATTTAAAGGGGTCGAATCAGCAATATCGTTCTCTTCCATCAGCTTTTTTAAAACAGTTGCGGTGGCAGTTGTAGTATTACTGACGCCGGTAATTCTGACATAGCCATCGGCTAGTTTAAATTGCTTACCAATGTGGGTATTGGTGAATACATTGGCACTGGCGGTTAAGGTCACGTTTCCGCCACATCCTGATGAAGCTATTGTTACATTGTCTGCTACAAAACGAGCATAGGGTTGGTGGATATAATTGTTGGCATTTAAAAAGTCAAAATTATTCCCAGTCCAAGTGTTATTTTTGAAAGTGAATTGATAAGGTTGAACATCAGCGTGAACGACAATCAGTCCGTCGGACAAAGCGCACCAACAAAGTTTATCTAATTGTGCCGTTGTCCAAGGGGTTGTCAGGGTTGCCTGTAAAACTTCATTTTTGTAAATTTGCGTTTCTTCATTTAAAATCAAAAATAAATAGGTGTTTTGGCTATCCTGCTCATAACTGATGAGGCGTGCTTTTCCGTTCAAGGTTTGTAAGTATTGAAGACCCGGGCGACGATGAATACCCCCAGTGGGTTCAATAAAAACATTTTCCAACTTTAAGGCGCCGTTGGCATAAGCATTTAAATCGGCTCGTCCCAACAGATCAGGGGACAATTCCCCTGCGGTAAAGTTGGTTTTAGTGGTAAATAAGTTTGTCATCCACGTACCTCAATCAATGAAAAATCTTGAAAAGTTGAATTGACATTTTGCTGTGAATCAACCAGACGAGCTGTCGAAATACTTGTTTCTGACATTTTTTTGACATACTCCGTACGGGTGGTGCTTTCGGTTAAGGGCAGACAGAATTCAGTGGCTAATTTTCCAACCAAGGCTTCTACAAAAAAGGCAGGGAAAGTGTTTTCTTCGGGGCGACGAATATAATTTAAAACAACCTTATCGGCATTAGTGTACAGTTTTTGTCCCACGATTTTATAATTCAGTCCTGAGCTTTTCACATTTTGTCCGGCAGACAAAACACGCACACAATCATTGGGGAGTTGGTATGCATATTGATAATCTGACACGGGGTTTTCAGTTAAACGGGCTAGTGTTTTTTGGGTTAAGGCAAAGCGCCATGGATAAGAGGCCAATAAGTTTTGTAGCGTTGGCTCATACAGTTGGTTGGCGACTTCGGCTTCGGCAGTTTCTTCTTCAAAGGAAGTGATGCTTTTCGCACCAATTTTAATCAAGGCTTTGGAACAAAGCGTAATGGCAGTATCACTCATTTTAAATCCTTTCTTAAATCAAAAAAAACCGACCTCGTGTGAGGTCGGCAAGGGGTGCAATTTTTTTATTCAGCGACTGGAACAATATCCAAACATTCCATTTTGACAACACCGTTGTCATCAATTAAACAAGCTCCTTGGCTCATCATATTGTTGACATAATGGGCGGCATAATCACCATGCCATGTAATGTCTGTGGTAATGTCTTGACCGGCGGCGAGTCCAATGGCGGACTTGTGGTAAATAAAGCAAGTCGTTGTGGCAGAACTGTCAGATCCGGAAGTTGGTAAGCCTGTATGCATAATCCAGTTGATGCCCATCCATTTACGGGATTCAGAACCAGATAACAAGGGGTGTTCATCGCCCACATAGTTGGCGTTGGAAAATTCTTCCAAACTTAAAAGTTGGTTCCATTGAGCAGGTCCCACCAAAGCATAGCGTTCGCCATCATCAGGAACATCATTTGTGTTGAGTGTTTTGAAGGCCGTCAAAATACGTTCTTTGGTCAAAGCTTCTGAAGAAGTTCCGGCAGTTTGTGTACCATCACTTAAGGCTGTGATGATCAAATCATCTGTTTTGCGACCCAAGGCATAAGCACCGGCGGTAGCCAAGACTTTACGTTCATCATGGCCGACTTTTAATTCGTCCAATTTATCTACCCATTGTCCGGCGTACCAGTCGGCCAATGTACATTCCACAGGGGCGTGTGTGACAGCGGCCGGTGTTAATTGGGCATTGCGGGCAGATTTTTGGTTGGCTGTTTGTGTTCCAATCACTTGGAAAGTTGTACTGGCACCGTTCACGTTATCTTTAAAACGAACAGTGGAACGCAATTTTGAACCTTGTTGCTGATAGGCGGTATGCACATCGGCTTCAAAGTGTTTAATAAAGGCAGCATCAATAGCTGTTGAGGTCATTTTTTTCTCCTATAAAAGTTTTTAAGTTTATAAACAAATCCTTTTAATGGGTTGTGAAGAAAATTCTTCGCCGATTATCAAGGGCATTTTTGCGGGACCCATAGAGTTTATCCGCTGGTTCAAAGGGTTAGCCGTACAAACGGCGGAAGCCCCTTTCAACACGCTGAACCAATTCAGGATCTTGTTCTTTCCAATATTTTGGATCCTGCATCAGTCGGCGTAAAGTGATTTCATCATCTTTGGTATTCAGCTGGCTTTTGCCGGCAATGACAGGCGATTCTTGCTTTTCCTGCATCATTCGGTAAAGCGTCATAATGCCATCTTTAGATGTGGCTAAAGTATTAAAGGTGTTTGTGTCTAAATTCTTTTCTCCCCATTGGGATAGTTGACGGGCGATTTCATTAAAGCGTTCTGCTCCGCCAAATTCTTTTTCCAATTCCTGCAGTTCTTTATCGGCGGATAATTGTTCTGTCATCGATTGGATTTGTGGAATTAAAATTTCTGCAGCAATATCATACACGCCTTGCACTTGTTCATTGGTGAGTCCCAGTTGAAATAAACGTTCGTTGATTACTTTATCAATGACTAACAAAGGATTTTTAAGGGTAATTTTGTATCCTTCGGCATTGGTGGGAATTCCTTCTTTTGGGGCGCCCAGTTTCTTTTCCAAAGCGACATACGATTTGGCTAAATCATTCACATTGACATTTCCTTCTTTGTCCAAGAATTTTTCTGGGACAACAGGGGTTTCATTTTCTTCTTTTAATAAATTGGTCATTCTGACTCCTTATTCTTTTTTTCCTTGTTCAATCAAATTATCCAGGTAGGCTATCATGGCGCGCTGACCTTCCAAATACCACAACTCGTTTGTGGAAGCATCGGGGGCCAGTGTGCGATTTAATGTGCGGGATTTCAGGTGTTCTAACATCTTTTTCCCGTCTGCTGTATTTGACAGCCGCACCATCACGTGTTGAATTTCTTTCATACACTTTCCTTTAGCGGAATTGAGGGCGTTTGAGTATTTACTTTTTCCAGCATAAAGTTGCTTGGTAATCCCAATTTTTCGGCCATCCACTTCATAATTTCAGGCACGTTTAAGGTAGTGCTGGCCTCTTGTCCTAAACTGGCGACAGAAGTCAACCACTGCAAAGCATTTTGGGCATCTTTACGGTTTTGTGTTTCAGCTCTGGGGGATTTATAGCTGACATTTAACAATCTGCCATCAATAAAGATTTCTGGAATTTCTCCCCGTTTACGGAGCAGTGCTGTTGCCCGTTCAATGAGTGGCATCAACAACTCTGATTGCAATCGTCCATAAGTGGCGCCTAGTATTCGAATCATTTCATCAGAACGCTCTAAAACTTCTGTGGCGGTCATCTTCATATCATCACACACAGTGCCTAGTTTATCGCCCAGCAAGGCGTGGCGAATGTGTTCACGTAAGTCTTTAATCACCAGTTGTGATACATCAAACTTGCCGGGGGCTTCCAATGGGGTCAGTCCTTTAGAGCCGACAGCTTTTGGAATAATCGCACCCGGGGTCAGATGAATGTTGGCAGGATTTAAAATGCCATCATCTTCGGCTAACCAGATACCTGTCACGGCGATTGTGGCGTTTTTTAAAATCAATTCCACAACCTTGTTGGCGGTCTTAATATCTGGCAGAGCTTTCATGACAGGGGAACGGCCGTAAACTTCCCCCGGGGCTTTCAGCCAGCGGAACGCAATAAATGGGCTGGTGGTGTAAACAGCTTCTTTCAGGACGAAAGGGAAATCCTGATTTTTTGCGGCGAGATGCTGGCAATTGGGATCCATAAAGGCAACCGAGCGATATCCGCCATTTTGTTGGGGTAAAATCGCTTCAATCACCTGAATGGGTGTTTCATCGTCTTTATCTTGTTTTAAATATCGGCTACCAAATCGGTCTTCAAATTCTGAACGCGTCAGTGAAAAACAGCGAAAGACCTTATCTAATTTTCCTGTGGGACCTTCGCTTAAACAGAGCTCACTTAAAGGAATAGCAGTAAAGCGGAAAGCAGATGTTGCGCCAATGGGGGCTTCTTCAAACAACAGGCACGCTGTTCCTGCGGTAATTAAATCCAAATAGCATTGATGAATTTCAGTTGCAAAGTTAGATCGATCAAAATGATTTTGTAAAGTGGCTGAGATTTTTTCCAAAGTCGGTGCGCATGATTCTTTTTCACCAGTGGAAAGTTCTGTCCCTGTACTTAAACTAAACCAGCGCATCCATGGGGGCGTCAGTTCTGATAACATCAAGGCAGCCAGTTGGTCGGTAGCATCTGGAGCTGTTGCATCAAACAGGGTACTGATTTTACTGCTACTACTTGAAAAAACTGTTTCACGTTGAGGCAGAGCATAGGCGTAACATTCTTGCCATGTGCTTTCCCAGTTGGCACGCACAGCTAATGCTTTTTGATAGTCACGATAAAGAGATTGAATATCTGTCATCAAAATTCTCCTAAAGGGTTGAACAAAAAAACAACCTAGAATAGAAAAAAGAGTCTTCTCAAAATGAAAAGACTCTTTGGATACAGTTCTAGGTTTTAACTGAAATGGATTATATCACAAAAATTTTAAAATGTCAAGGATTATTTTCCTTTTTTGACAAAATAAATTGAAAAAGTTGGTATGGTGTCCATATTTTTGGACTGGAAATTCCCAAAAAACGTTTGACAGTTTCGACACAGGTCAAAGGACGAAAATAACCTTTTTCGGTTAAGTTTAGATAAGGTGTTGTTCGTAGCAACCGATATCCTTTTTCTTTAATCAGGAATAAAAGAGCTCTGTTTCGGACAAAAATTAAATCGGTGTAATTCCAAACGGGATCAATTAAAATCCAATCAAAACCATTCCCCATAATCAAGAAACAATGATAAAATCCTTTTTTTAAAAATTTTGTCCACCAATGAGTTGGATTTCCACCAAAAGCGACATAGGCAAATGGAAAACGATAAGATGCAAGTGTCGGATTTAAAATCATATAAAACTCCTTATATTATAGACAATAAACAATTCCTTTTTTGCGTAAAAGGGATTCTAAAAATGAAAGAGCCTCTTTCCAAAGTTGGCAAATTTTTAGACTATCGCCAAAATGTGGATGTGGTGGAACTTGTTCAAATCCATACTTGGTTAGTACTTTTAAATGAACGGGTTTTAAGGTGCCTTCTCTTAATAGTCTTTTGACAACAATGGCAATATCGGATGATTCACAAGGGCGAATCGTTTTGGCTTCATATCCGTGAGTTCTTTCATTTTTTAAACTTTCACATAAACAGTACCAAAACCACGCTTCCTCTGTTGAATCAAAAGGTGTTGCTTTACGTGTGTCTGATGATAGGTAAATATTCCTCATTTAATCTCCTCTGATTTGTTTTAAAAAAGAACAAAACAAGAACTAACACACTTTTTTAGGAAAGTCAATACCAAAATAAGAAAAAAATCCTATTGACATTTTTAAAAAAGTATGTTAATCATTTATACAACTAAAAAGGGTTTTAAAAAGAAAGGAAATGATATGCAACTTTCATATAATGAAATTTGGTTGGGATTGGAAAATTTGGCAGCAGCAAAAGGACTTTCTCTTTCCGCAATGGCACAAAAAGCGGGTTTGGATCCAACCAGTTTTAATAAATCAAAACGAATCGGGGCTGATGGTCGTAAACGATGGCCTTCCACCGAAAGTATGAATAAAGTTTTAAAGGCGACCAATACGACAGTCTTTGAGTTTATGGAATTGGCAGGTGAGCCTTGTCCTCAACCAAAAAATGTGATTCCTTTGTTGGGATTAGCCAAAGCGGGGCGTGAAGGTTATTTTGATTCGGATGGTTGGCCGATTTTGACGGATGATTGGGATGCTGTGGAATTTCCTTTTACACTGGATAAAAAAGTGTATGCTTTGGAAGTTTCCGGCAATAGTATGGAGCCTGTTTATCGGGATGGAGATAAGTTGATTGTGGCCCCCGATTTGGAAATTCGTAAGGGGGATCGTGTAATCACAAAAACAACAGGGGGGGAAGTGATGGTGAAGGAATTTCAGCGTCGTTCTTTGAATCAGGTGGAATTGAAGTCTTTGAATCCTGCTTGTCCAGATGTGGTGTTAGCCCCTTCTGATGTCGCTTGGATGGTTCGTGTGATTTGGGTCAGCCAATAAAAAAGTTGCAATTAGGCAAAATATATGCTAAAAAAAACAAAAAATAAGGAGTTTCAATGAAAAAAATTTTTGCCTTTTTGATGACTTTGTCTTTTACAACGGTTGCTTTTGCGCAAGCTTGTACTGCTGTTTGTCCAATGGCCATAGGTTTGCTATTGATAATAGCTAAAAAAATGAATGTTGAAGTTGAAGTTGTAGGGGTTTTGTCTGGAGCATTATTGAGTATAGTTGGTTATATTTTAATTAAGATTTTTAATAAAAAAAATTGGCATTTTTTATTTCGTGATAAAATTTTAATGCTTTTTGCAATTTCATTGGTAGGTTTTGTATTTTTTAAAGATTTGGAATATAAGCCTCGTTTGGTTTGGAATTTTATATATATAGATTCATTCTTATTGGCTGCTATATGTGGGGCTTTGGCACATATAGCGGGGGTTCATTTATATGCTTGGATGAAAGAAAAGAATGGGGGGCATGCCCATTTCCCATTTGAAAAAGTGGTTGTTCCTATTTTGTGTGATGCCTTGGTGTGTTATATCTTTTGGGGAACCAATTTGTGTGAATGTAAAGAAGTTCTCATAAAATAAAAGGAGTTGAAAATGATGCAAAAAAAAGCTGAATCAGTAAAAGAATTTGTGGAACGTATTGATGCCACCAAAAAGAAGAATCCGAAAGATTTATCATCTGATCAAGATTTAACGATTGCGATTATGAACCTGATTTCCATTGAAGAACACCTGATTTTTTCTGGTGCTAAGACAGGTAAAACAGGATTTTATGATATGGTTCAGGAAGTGCGGGAATTACGTAAAAATTTAATGTTGAAAATTATTCCCAGCTATGAAGGTGAGGTGTGGTGTATTTCAAAACATTTGTTGGCCGCTGCAATGCGCTTGATGGAAGTGGGAACAAAACAACAATCAATGGACCACAAAGAAGAGGCTTATCAGCTTTTCACTCAAGCCTATGATTTATATTGCTTGTTCTGGGGTCTGAATATGAATTTGGTAAATATTGATGGGGCAAAATGGCAGTCTGAGTCTTTGGAAAAAGTTCAAGAAGAGGTGGCGCAGATTAAAGCAGCAGTGACACCTGTTCAAGAAGAAGTTGCCGATAAATCTATGTTTGGTAAGTTAAAGTCTGTGATTCGTAAGGCGGTGGATTGCTGTATTGAATAGTTTTTGCCAAAGGGGGAGAAGTGGCACAAACATCTTTTGCAGTTGTTTTGGATAAAAAAGGGGGCGCAAAAAAAGTTCCCTTACAGAAGAAGTTGGCCGATGAAAAACGGCCTCTTTGGATTCATCTGGATGATGAGGCTTCTGAAAAATTAGAACATTATAAAAAGCAAAAGGTTTTACTTCCTGTCGTGGAGCATCTTTCTAATGTGGATACCGCCCCTAAATGTGTGCGTTATAAAAATGGATTGATGGTGACATTACGTGGGTTAAATGTCAATAAAAATGCTGATGATGATATGGTGGCTGTGCACATATGGATGACTAAAAATCGTTTAATTACGGTAGCAGATGAACCAGTGGCCGCTGTATCAGAGGTGTTGGATTTGTTTCGTCGTAAACATGGTCCCAAAAACATCCCAGCTTGCTTTACATTATTGGCTCGTCATATGATTAAGAAAATTGAAATGTCTTTGGCAGATATTGCAGAGCAAACAGATGATTTGGAAGATCGTGTGATTGAAGAAAAGGGCATTCGTCAGGATAAAAAATTGCGTGAAGATTTATCACATTTACGTCATTTAATTGTCAGCTTTAGACGTTTTTTGGCTCCCCAGCAAGAAGTAATGCAATCGTTGGAAAAAATGTTGTTGTTTGGGGCGGAAGAAAAAGTTCATTTACGTTCTTTGGCTCGTGATTTGTCAATGGCTGTTGAAAAGCTCAATTTCGCCAGAGATCATTCCTCGGTGACACAAGATCAACTGGATGCCAAAACGAATACAAATATCAGTCAGATTATGTATTTGATGAGTATGATTATGGTTATTTTTACCCCCTTGTCTTTTGTGACAGGCTTGTTAGGGGCGAATATCGGCGGTATTCCTTTTAACGAAAATCCCTATGGCTTTGTTTTTATTTGTCTGATTTTACTGATTATTTTGTTAGTTCAGATTACTTTTATCAAGAAAAAACATTGGTTTTAAAATAAAAAAGAGGACAGCCAAAAGAGGGGGAGAAATCCACAGCTTGTAATCGTTTTGAGGAGTATAACGTTAACAAGTCTTCCAACTGTCCGAGTGGTATTTTAGCACAGTTTAAAATTTTTGTCAAATATTTTTTAAAAAGACTTTATTCTGCCACTTCTGATTTTTGTTGCAGTTCTTCCATAGGCATAGACAAACTATCCTGTGATGCTTTTTTATGGCGTATTACAGGGCGTTTTTCCACAACGGGAGCGGGTGTCTCAGAAGAGGTTGTTTCTTCTGAAGGAGTATTTTCTTCTTGTGCAGACATTTCAGATTCCTCTAAAGCAGATTGCTCTTCTACCCGTATTTTTGCTTGTTCATTTTCAATAGCAATATTTTGTAATCTTAAGTAATGGTCTGCATATTGTAAACAGGTTTGAGCTAAAACAGCATCTCCTTGTGTTTGTGCATCTTTGGCCCCTGTTTGATATTTTTCAACCAATTGTAATGGGGTGCCACGTAATTTTCCCAAAGGGCCTGATGAATCTAAGTTGGTAAAACGTGTAATCTGTTGTAAAGCAACGGAACGTATAGAACGGTTCGTATTATTATGCCGACGTTGGCGATTAAATGATTTATTCATATGTCCTCGAAAGTAATGTAAAAGGCCTGTCCCTTTTTTCTATCCGACCTAATTTTATGGGAAAAACAAAGTTAGTTTATCATAATTTTTTTTATTTGTCCAGTAAATTTTTTATTGACATTCATTTGTTGATATATTATAATACCGTCATAACTTCTTTCAAAAACTAAGGGGTGGGACTTAAAAAAGCCCCGCCTTTTTTAAAAGGAAAAAAGATGAATTTGATTGAAACAGTAATTAAAACAATAGAACCTGCCTTGACGGATATGGGCTATGAATTGGTGCGTGTTACCGTTCAAGGGAGGGAATTACAAACCCTGCAAATTATGGCAGAGCGAACAGATCGCAAAGAAATGGGGCTAAAAGATTGTGAAAAAATCAGTCGGACAGCTTCGGCCTTACTGGATGTGGCGGATCCTTTTTCTGGGAAATGGGTATTAGAGGTTTCTTCCCCAGGTATTGACCGTCCTTTAGTTAAATTAGCCGATTATGACCGCTTTGTTGGACAATCAGCTAAAATCGAATTGGCTAATGAAATCGATGGGCGTCGTCGTTTTAAAGGTGTTTTAAAGGGAATTAAAGACCAAAATGTTTTGTTGGATTTTGAAGGGACAGAATTGGAACTTCCTTTTAATCAAATTCAACACGCAAAACTTACTTTACCAGAAGAAATTTTTAACTTAAATGAAAGGAAAAAATAATGCAAACAGCAACACTTCCAAGACCGGAATTAATTCAAATGGCCGATTTATTGGCCCATGAAAAAGGATTAGAAAAAGCTGCTATTTTGGCTGCT
Organism: Alphaproteobacteria bacterium; assembly: GCA_045617605.1. Taxonomy (GTDB): domain Bacteria; phylum Pseudomonadota; class Alphaproteobacteria; order CAAHEQ01; family UBA3637; genus UBA3637. Next base: position 23,024 of record JAZLIX010000017.1, read on the forward strand.
ATGGAGGACGGGATTTCTAAGGCGGGGCGCAGTAAATATGGTCCAGAATATGATATCCGGACACATATTGACCCTAATGATGGGGCTATTGAAATGACACGTGTTTTAACCATTGTTGAAACAGTGGAAGATGAATTTAAGCAAATTTCTTTGGCTGAAGCTCGCAAATCTGATAAATTTGCTAAAGTGGGTGATATTATTTCTGATCCTTTACCTCCTATGGATTTTGGTCGTATTGCTGCCCAAACAGCTAAACAAGTCATTATGCAAAAGGTTCGTGAGGCAGAACGCAATCAACAATATGAAGAAATGATTGATAAGAAAGGTCAGATTGTTCATGGTTCTGTAAAACGTGTAGAAGGCGGTAATTTAATCGTTGAAGTTGGTCATACCGAGGCTATGCTTCGTCGTGATGAATTGATTCCCAGAGAAATCTATCATGTGGGTGATCGCATTCGTGCTTTGGTGTTGGATGTACGCCGTGAAATCAAAGGGCCTCAAATTTTCTTGACCCGTTCTCATCCAGACTTTTTGGCGGCTTTATTTAAAGCAGAAGTGCCTGAAGTCTATGATGGCGATATTGAAATTAAGGCTGTGGCTCGTGATCCAGGATCCCGTTCTAAAATCGCTGTTTATTCTGCGGATAATACAGTGGATGCACGGGGTGCTTGTATTGGTATGCGCGGGGTGCGTGTTCAGGCTGTTACGGCTGAATTGCAAGGCGAAAAGATTGATGTGGTGTCTTGGTCAGCTGATCCTGCCACTTTCATCATCAACGCTTTGTCTCCAAATGAAGTTTTAAAGATTGTCATTGATGAAGAATCTAAAAATGTGGAAGTCGTGATGAATGAAGAACAATTGTCGTTGGCTATCGGACGTCGTGGACAAAATATTCGTTTAGTCAGTCAATTGACAGGATGGCACATTGATATGATGACAGAAGCACAAGAAGCTGAACATCGTCAGGCTGAAACTCAAGAACGTGTAAACTTGTTTATGGGGGCTTTGGATATCGATGATATGATGGCTCATTTATTGATTCAAGAAGGCTTCTCCTCTGTGGAAGATATCGCTTATGTGGCTTTGGATGAATTGTCAGGGATTCAAGGGTTTGATGAAGCTTTGGCAACAGAACTTCAAACACGTGCTAAGGCCTATTTGGTTGCGAAAGAAAATGAAATTAATGCCAAATTAAAAGAATTAAAATTGGCAAAAGACCTCACTTCTTTTGAAGGTTTGAGCGGTGAAATGTTGGTGAAGTTAGGTGAAAAAGGAGTTAAAACTTTGGATGACTTTGCTGATTTAGCCAGTGATGAATTGTTGGAAATTGTTGGTACAGTTTTGACCGAAAAACAAGCAAATGAGCTGATTATGAAAGCTCGGGAGCATTGGTTTGTTCAGGAATCATTGGCGGAAAAATAATCTTAATGGGTTAAAAGAACCCGGTATTCGTACCTGTTTTGTGTGTAAAACACAAGACAGGCGCGAAAATTTATTACGCTTCACAGGACGTCCTGGTATGCCTTTATGCTATGATGTAAAAGAAACAAATCCAGGTCGTGGTATGTGGGTGCATCAGGATTGCTTGCAGGAAGCTTTTCAAAAACGTTTGTTCTATAAAGCTGCGAAAGGAACAGTGCGTATTTCAGAAGAATTAGCTGAAACTATGAAAACGTTATTTAAAATTATTGTCGAGGCCGACAAAAAACAAGAAAGGAGACCTTTATGACAGAAAAATTGACTCTTACAGGAAAAACACTTTCATTGGGAAATCGTGTTAATTTGGGGGCCAAAACAGGCGTTCAAATTGAAGTACGTAAAAAGCGTGTGATTATGCCTGAACAAAAGCCGGCTACCATTACGACGGATGCCGCCCAAAAATTAAAGTTGTTACAAGAAGCTCAGAAAGTGGCAGAACACGCCAAGAAGTTAGAAGAAGAACGTTTGGCTAAAGCCGAAAAAGAACGAAAGGCCACTGAAGAAAAAGCCATTAAAGAGGCCAAAAGAAAAGCAGAAGAACAAGCAAAATTAGTACAACAATCTGTCCAAAAAGAAGAGGCTCATCATTCTGATTTTTCCAAGAAAAAAACACGTGATGAAGATGAAGGTTCTGACGTCAAATTTAATGCACCTCATAAAAGTACCTTTGATCAAAAGCGTGCCAATAAAATCAATATGAATGCTTATCGTCAATATACACCCGAGGATGAAGATGAGGATGATGAAAATGGTGGTGTACAACATCGTCGTCGGTCTTTAGCTTCTATTAAACGGGCAAAAGAAAAAGAACGGCAAAAGTTTTTAAATGCCAATAAGCCACAGGAAAAAATTTCACGTGAAATTACAGTTCCAGAAACGATTTCAGTACAAGAACTGGCCAATCGTATGAGTGAAAAAGGGGCTTCAGTTGTTAAAGTATTGATGAAATTAGGGATGATGGTGACTATTACTCAAACTATTGATGCCGATACAGCGGAATTGGTAGCCACAGAATTGGGACATAAAGTTAAACGTGTGGCTGAATCAGATGTGGAAAATGTGTTGAAACATGAAGAAATTGCAGAAGATAAATTCTTACCTCGACCTCCTGTTGTGACGGTTATGGGACACGTGGACCATGGGAAAACTTCCTTGTTGGATGCTTTGCGTTCTACACACGTGGCTACAGGGGAAGCTGGTGGGATTACGCAGCATATCGGTGCTTATCAGGTGGTGTTGGCTGACGGTCATAAAATTACCTTTATTGATACGCCAGGACACGAAGCCTTTACAGAAATGCGTGCTCGTGGGGCTCAAGTCACAGATATCGTGGTGTTGGTAGTGGCAGCTGATGATGGTGTGATGCCTCAGACAATCGAGGCTATTAATCACGCTAAAGCGGCTAAAGTGCCTGTTATTTTGGCGATTAATAAAATTGACCGTCCGGGGGCAAATCCGGAACGAGTCCGTACTGAATTGTTACAACATGGTATTGTTGTTGAAAAAATGGGTGGAGACGTGTTGGATGTGGAAGTATCTGCTAAAAATAAAACGAACCTGGATAAATTAGTGGATGCCATTTTGTTGCAAGCTGAAATGTTGGATTTAAAGGCACCACAAGTAGGACAGGCCGAAGGTGTTGTGATTGAAGCTCGTATGGATAAAGGGCGTGGTTCTGTGGCGACTGTTTTGATGAAGACTGGCACACTGCACGTTGGTGATATTTTTGTGACCGGTAAAGAATGGGGTAAGGTGCGTTCACTCACGAATGCTAAATTGGAACGCTTGACACAAGTAGTGCCGGCGCAACCAGTGGAAGTGGTGGGTCTTAATGGAACACCGTCTGCAGGGGATGATTTTGTGGTGGTGGCGGATGAAAATACAGCCCGTGAAATTTCCTCTTATCGTGACAGAAAGGCTCGTGAATTGTTGAATATGAAACGTTTGGGTGGTACAGAAGGACTGTTGGCAAAAATTAAAGCAGGCGAAATGAAAGAAGTCCCTGTCTTGATTAAAGCCGACGTGCAAGGGTCTGTGGAAGCCTTGAACGGGACTTTGGCTAAAATCAAGAATGATGAAATTAAAGTCAATGTGATTCATTCTTCTGTCGGGGCAATCAATGATACAGATGTAGCTTTGGCACACGCCAGCCATGCGATTATCATTGGCTTTAATGTGCGGGCAAATCCCAGTGCACGTGATATAGCTAAACGTGATGGCGTGGATATTCGCTATTATTCCATTATTTACGATGTGGTGGATGATATGGAAAAGGCTGTGGAAGGCTTGCTGACACCCGAAGAGCACGAAAAGATTTTGGGTCATGCCGAAATTCGCCAAGTCATTTCTATTTCTAAAGTCGGGAAGATTGCTGGTTGTATGGTGACAGATGGCTTGATTAAACGTGGTTCAAAGGTGCGTTTGTTGCGTGATAACGTTGTGATTTTCACAGGCGATTTGGAACAACTTAAGCGGATGAAAGATGATGTCAAAGAAGTCAAGGAAACCTATGAATGCGGTGTGAAGTTGGCAAAATATGATGACATCAAGGTTGGGGATGTGATTGAATCCTTTGAAATGGAAAAAACCGCTGTGAAATTTGTGGCAAAATAAAGGTATATTTTAAGGGGGAGAAATGTCCAAAATTTTGGTAAATAAGGTCCTTGATAAAGATATTGAAGAAATTGGTAAGATTGCTTATCAAGTTTCTTTAATCCATTATTATCAAATAAAAAAAGAATTTAAAAAGCCAACAATTCAAAATCAAACCGCTTATATCCGTAAAAGTGTTTTAAATAAGAATTGTTTAGTGATGAAAGCCCAAATCGGTGACACCATTGTGGGATATGTTGTTGTTTATTTTAATACTTATCCGAACGAATATTTCCAATTGAATCAACGTGCTTTTATAGGAAGCATTGGTGTGGATGAAAATTATCAGCGGCAGGGTGTTGGTCAGGCGTTATTAAGGGCGGTGGAAAAAGAAATAAAGAAAAGAAAAATTTCAGTGATTGAAATTGATTATTATGCTTTTAATGAAGCTGCCGAATCGTTATACAAATACTGTGGTTACGAACCTTTAAAAAGATATATGCGGAAGTTTATTTGATAAACAAAACGGGCTTTTAAAAAGCCCGTTTTAATTTTAACCGAATCCTTTTTATTCGGCTTCTGTTGGGGCATCATTATCCCCCACAATCATATCGCGTGAAATATCCTTGGCATGGTCACGAATTGCTTTTTCCAGCTCTTCTGTTACCTTTGGATTGTCTTTCAGGTATTGACGAGCGGATTCACGACCTTGTCCGATTCGGGTGTCTTTATAGGAAAACCAAGAACCAGCCTTTTCCACTAAACCGGCCTTAACTCCTAAATCCAATAATTCGCCCATTTTAGAAATGCCTTCGCCATACAGAATATCAAAATCAACAGTCTTAAATGGAGGAGCAACCTTATTCTTCACAATCTTAACACGGGTCTGATTTCCGATGACATCTTCGTGGTCTTTAATGGAACCAATGCGACGAATATCCATACGAACAGAGGCATAGAACTTTAACGCATTTCCGCCTGTTGTTGTTTCAGGGTTGCCAAACATGACCCCGATTTTCATACGAATTTGGTTAATGAAGATAACCAAAGTGTTTGTTCTGGCAACTGAGGCTGTCAATTTCCGCAAAGCTTGACTCATTAATCTGGCTTGCAATCCCATATGTTGATCGCCCATATCGCCTTCCAGTTCGGCTTTGGGAACCAAGGCAGCCACCGAGTCCACTACCAATACACTGATTGTCCCAGAACGCACCAAAGTATCAGCAATCTCTAACGCCTGTTCCCCAGTATCTGGTTGGGAAATCAACAGGTCATCAATTTTAACCCCTAACTTGCGGGCATAAATGGGGTCCAAAGCGTGTTCTGCATCCACATAGGCGCAGTTACCACCTTGTTTTTGGGCTTCAGCCACCACGTGTAAAGCCAAGGTTGTTTTTCCTGAACTTTCTGGTCCGTAAACTTCAATGATACGTCCTTTAGGTAATCCCCCAATTCCAAGAGCTAAATCTAATCCCAGCGATCCAGTTGAAATGGCAGGCATATCCACGGCATTTTCCTGTTGACCTAAGCGCATAATTGACCCTTTTCCAAAGGCGCGTTCAATCTGTGCCACAGCGGCTTCTAAAGCTTTATCTTTTTCCATTTTTTCTCCTTTGTTCTTGTTTTGTTCTTTTTGAATTTTAATTTAATTTTTTATAGATTGCAAGATGTTTTTTCTAAAAAAAGAAAATTATTTTTAAAGTTGACAATTGATACTTATCTGGTGTAAACTTTACGGGTAAATGAAAGGAAAATACATGAAAAAAGTACTTACATTAGCAACAGCTTTATTATTAACAGCTTGTGCTGCCAGTGAGGCCAATACCTCTAATTCAGCATTGAATGTCTGCTTGACACAAAAAGCCACAGCAACTATTCAAGATGGAACTGCTTTTACAACCCCTGTAAAGACTTTGGCTCAAGATATTTCTTCAGCTTGTTTAAAACAATTGGCTTTGGAAAAGACAGGTCTTTCTGAGGAATCAGTGACAGCAGCACAAAACGTATTGACGGCTTTAAAAGCTATGAAATCTGAATAAAGATTTTGAAATATGTGCTTTGTTTATCCCGGCATTTTTTGTCGGGATTTTTTGTTTAATTCTTGACAAAAACAAAGAAAAAGTATAATACGTGCCCTTTCAAACAGAAAAGGAATTTTATGAATTTAGAAGAATTAGCAAAACATTGGGGAAAATCTTTAGAAGAAACAAAAAGAATTTCTGATTTTATGAATGATCATTATCATTTATATGTTGGTAAACATGAACATGGTGATGGTTTATTTCATGCTGGGATGTATATGTATGACGTTAGTGATGTTGCTCGTCGTGCTCGTCGTCCACATTTAATTTTTTCTATCAATCAAGGATTTAAAACAGAACAAGAGGCTATTCGTGCTATTAATGGGGGAATTGACACTTTGGTAATGCCTGAATTTAAGGTTGGAGAATTGGATGTTCCATCAGATGCTTGTAGGGCTATTTGTAAATTAAATGATCCTTCTTGTATCCGTATTCGTCGTAGGGGATTAAAAGTACTTAAGGCTGGTATAGGGGCGCCTCAATATCATAGATAATTGCTCTTTTAAAAAGAAAAGACTTGCATTTTTTATATAAAATAAATACCCTTAGATCAGGGAGAAAAAATGGATTTAAGGGAGATTATTTCTTTTTGGAAAAGTTTAGAGCCTTTAATTTTTGAGGCCTATCGTGTCTTGGGTAAAGAGGTTACTATGGGGATGCCTGGGCCTTGTATGCCTGCTATCAGTGAATCGGAAAACGTTGGCATAGGCTCGCCTTATGGCAAAGGGGCAGAGCGTATTTGGGGATTTTTTGGGACAGCTTTGCATAAAATTCAATTAGGTCCTGGTGGACGAACCAATAAAATTACAGGGCATTCTCCTTATATGTCAGAAATGGCGGATAATCCTTTTTTTATTCCCCCTGAAAGTTTGGTTAGATTGGGGTTGGTCAAAGCAGAAACTTTGGAAAAAATTTATGCCACACCTAAAAAAGCGGATTTTATCAACTTTGAACAGGTGGAGGAAGATTTTAATACACTTTTAAGTGAAGCACATCAAACGAAAAAGGCTCGTCTTCCTCTTCCTGTATTTAGTGCACGTTTGGCCGAGACTTATGCAGAACATTGTTTATTTCCCTATATTGGGGATTTGCAGGTTTTGATTCCGGCAGAAATTCAAAAAAAATATCCGAATTTATTTTTAAAGGAGATGGCACTAGGGGCGCCCCCAGATGCTTTTTCGGATAAACCCCAACTATGGGGATTTCCTGTTTTTAATCCAGATTTTTTGTTTAATAAAGATGGGTCTTTGGGACAAGCGGGTTTGATTTGGCAACAGATTTTGGAAACAGCCTTACGGCGGGCAAAAGGGGGATTACGTATTGACCATTTTATTGCCTTTATTGATCCGTATTTATTGTCAGATAATCCCAAAATAAAACCAGGGCGGTTATATTCTTCGCCTCGTCATCCAATTTTGAAAAAGTATCGCAAGAAAAAGTTGGCTGAATTTGGAGAAATTACAGAAAGAATTTTATTGCCGGCTGCCCGAAAATATGGGATTCGTCCAGAAGAATTGTATTTGGAAGATATTGGTATTCGTCCACCGCAGATGGATAAGGTATTAGATAAATTTGGTCTGAATCGGATGGTGGTAACTCAGTTTGTGGATATTAATGATGAAAATCATATTTATCATTTAATGCAGACTCGTCCTCAAGATGTGGCAGCATTGGATACACACGATTTACCTTCTATTCAAGAATTTTTTGATAAAATGGATGATGCTCATCGTTATGCACATGCCAGTCATATGGCAAAAAGTTTAAGATTTGTTTATAACGACTCCTTAAAATCCACCGAACAATTAGTGCGTATGAAGTGGGCAGAATTGATGCTGTGTCCAGCCAAACGAGTGCAAGCCTTTTTTACCAGTTGGACAGGTCAATCGGGACGTTATAATATCCCTGGCACATTGAATGCTTGGCATTTAAGATGTGTGCCGAATTTTGAAGAACTTTATTTTAAGAATTTGGCTTTAGGGCGTGCCTATAATCCACTGGATGCGACAGCTTTGGCGATTTTTGCCAAAGGGGATGATTTTTACGATGCCCATCGTACGTTGGTGGATAAACTTCGCCAATCAGAAGAAATCTTGATGAATAAAATTCAATCATCTATTATTTTGTTTTGTTAGAATCCATGACGTTTGAAGGTAATCATCTATCGTTTGGGTTTCCATTTTGGTTTCCATTTTGGTTTTCATTTGGGCTTTTACTTGCCCCACCTTTGTCTTTGCTTTATTGTCTTCTGACGTTTGGGTTTCCATTTGGGTTTTCATTTGGGCTTTTACTTGCCTCACCTTTGTCTTTGCTTTATTGTCTTCTGATTCATTCCAAGAAATAACTTTTTGGTTCGAAGTTATAGTACAAGCTTCACCATCAACCTTTTTCTCAGTCCAAATTATACCAGTTTTATCTGCTTTAAAAGTAGTTTTAATAGGCATCAAGGCATGGCTATCAACTCGAATGTTTCCCCCCGCTGCATTAATCGCATTCACCAATTCTTTTGGTGCCTCATAATCTGTTGACCAATCTATTGGCCCATTTTTTGATAAAACGAGATTTTGAATACTTTTTAAGATATTATTTTTTTCATATTCTGGGATTTTTTTATATAAACCCTGTACCGTGTTAGCACTTATTAAACACACAGAGAAAGGGGGCCCACTGTTAAAAAGTTCCACCAATGTTACATCGCCCTGGTTTCCTGTATTGATAATCTCAATTACTTTTTTGGCAATTTGGTCCGCTTGTTGTTCTGTAAAGTATGACATTCTATCCTCCTTTTTTATAAAATTTTACAGCGTGATGTAAATTAATCTCCATCTAACCCATCACTCTTTAACATAGGATGAATTTTATCACAAAAAAATTATTTGTCAATGTTTTTTTTATTTTTTCTTGATGAGGTCCATCAGTTCAATCGGGAACAGGACCACTTTTTGTGAAGTAGAGGTGGAAATATCCTTGATAGTTTGCAGGGTTTTCAGTTGCAAAGTGACAGGACTTTTTTCCAAAGTTTTGGCGGCCTCTAACATCTTTTTGGAAGATTCCAATTCTCCGGTTGCAGTAATGACCATTGCCCGACGATTCCGTTCGGCCTCGGCTTGTTTGGCCATCGCCCGTTTCATATCTTCGGGCAATTCAATTTCTTGAACCACAATGGAGTCAATATCGATTCCCCACTTGTCGGTGGCTTCATCCACAATGGATTTAATTTCTTCGCCCAAGCGCTTGCGTTCGGATAAAATGGTGTCCAAATCGTTATTGCCTATAATATCTTTCAGGGCAGATTGGGTCAGTTGAATCACAGCAAACACATAATCAGAAATTTTGATAACGGCATTTTCTGGACTTTTGACTTGAAAATAAACAGCCGCATTGATGTTGACAGGAATATTGTCTTTTGTAATGACTTCTTGTTTGGGAATATCCACTGTTTCAATACGCAAATCAATCTTTTGAACTGTTTGAATCAAGGGAATCGTCCAACGCAGACCTGGTTCAATGGTTTTGCTATAACGCCCCAAAGTGAATACAACCCCTTTTTCAAATTGCATAATAATTGTGAAACCTGGTAAAATGACAAAAAAGAAAATAAAGCCCAATATAATGATAAATAATGTATCCATTTGATTCCTCCTTTTTTTGATAGGATTGCATAAAAAACAGAATAAAGCAAGAGAAAAATTGGGGCTCAAGGATAGTTCTTGACTTTTATCAAAAAATAGGCTATAATATGCTCGTTTCCGATATCGCTAAGTGTTTTAGCTTCCGTTGGAGGCACCCCAATCTGTGATGGTTCATACATTGGGGCGAAACTGTATGTGAAAGGTTTTTATGTTTGGTGGATTGACAGAACGGCTGACAAAAGTATTTGATAAGTTAACAGGAAGTCGGATCGTAGCCATGTCGTTCTGTGAGCCAAGGAGTT
>JAZLIX010000018.1:0-11334 GCA_045617605.1 Alphaproteobacteria bacterium
ACTGTATATCCTGTTAAAGAATTCCATGTTTGTTCTATCCAAAGAGCAGCTTTTTCAGGTGTAATTCCCCAAATTAACCATAACACAAATGAAACAACAACACTAATTAAAAAGATATCAATCAGAATATTTAAAACTAAAAGTAAAATTTTCTCCACTTTTTGCATTTTCTTTTCTCCCCATTTTATGTATAATAAATTATACAATTTTTAAAATAAGGTCAAGTAAAATGACAAAAGAAAATTTGGAAATTGAAATAAAACGAGTTAAAGGGACACACTCTATGCGATTAAAAATTGGTCAAAATGGAAAGCCGATTTTGACTTTACCTTATTGGATTCCCAAAAAATTGGGGTTGATATGGGTACAAAAACAAGAGGAATGGATTCAAAAAAACAGCTTTAAACCAAAATATTTTAATTCAGAACAAAAAATTTTATTTTTAGGAAAAGAAATCGTTATAAAGCATTCGGAAGAACGTATAAAAACACATATTGAAAGGGATATTTTATGGGTAAGTGGTGAAATAAATTTCTTACCTCGTCGGGTATCTGACTTTATAAAAAAAGAATTTTTAAGTTATCTTCGTCCCAAAATTATCGAAAAAGAAAAGATTTTAGGAGTAAATCATTCACGATTAACTTTGCGAGATACCACGTCCCGTTGGGGAAGTTGTTCATCAACAAAAGCTCTAAGTTTTTGTTGGCGATTAGCGATGACACCTGAATTTGTGATTGATTATTTAGTAGCGCATGAAGTAGCTCATCTAAAACATTTAGACCACAGTCCTGCTTTTTGGAAAACAGTAGCTGAACTAACTCCTCACGCTTTCCAAGCAAAAAAATGGCTGAAAGAAAATGGAAAAGAAATCCCTTTATTAAAATAAGACTTGACAAGGAAAGGAAAAGTTTATATCCTATCAAAAAAAGGGAAAACGATGTCCGCTATTGAACAACTAAAACAAATTTACGCCAAGTTTTATAATCAGAAAGAAGTATTGACTGAAGCTCCCGTTTTAAGCCAAAATCCAAATAATATCATTTTTGATTCAAAAAAAGCTGATATAGAATTAAATGCCTTAATTTCCTATCTAATGGGCGTCCCCGATATCCAGAAGGAATCTTTTGAAAAAGTTGTGGAAATTATTCAAAAATATTATGATTCTCAACCTGAATGGAAAAAATTGTTGGTGGAATACTTTGACTACACTACACAAAAAGAAAAAGAAGAACTTCAAGCACGAGAAGATGCTCTGGTCAAAGAAATTGAAGAATTTACCCAAAAATTACTAGAACAGAAATAATTATTTACTTTTCAAGTATCCAATGACTGCTGTCACCGAGGCTGGTGTAATGCCACGCATACGAGTCATAGCCCCAATGGTCGCAGGGCGTGTGGCATTCAAACGTTCCACGATTTCATTAGAAAGACCGCCAACCTTGGTAAAATCGAAATTTTCTGGAATCAATAAAGCCTCTTCCTTTTTAAAGGCAAGAATATCTTGTGATTGACGGGCAAGATAACCTTGATAAATCCCCTCTATTTCCAACTGTTCGGCAATATCAGAACGAATTGTGGCAAGTTCTGGAAATACCCCCACTACATCAGCCCACTTAACATTAGGATAAGAAAGTAAATCCAAAGGTTTTCGATTATGTCCATCCACATTGACTTTAAAACCCAGATTCTTAAGTTGCTTTGGGGTTTTATGTAAAGTGTTCACATAAGAGCGTGCTTTTTCAAGAGCTCGTTTTTTTGTACGATACGCTTTGGCGCGTGCCTGTCCCACACAGCCTACCTTAATACCCAATTCTGACAAGCGTAAATCGGCATTATCAGCCCGCATCGTGAGCCGATATTCCGCGCGTGATGTAAACAGGCGATAGGGTTCATCAACACCCAACGTAGTAATATCATCAATCATCACGCCTAAATAGCTGTCCGTGCGATCCATAATCAATTTTTTACGTTTACCGAGAGCTTTGAGACCAGCATTGACCCCCGCCAAAAGCCCCTGCCCTGCAGCTTCCTCATACCCTGTTGTACCATTGATTTGTCCAGCCAAAAATAGGTTTGGCACTTTTTTTGTTTCAAGCGTTAACTTCATTTCCCGAGGGTCAACATAATCGTATTCAATAGCATAAGCATAACGCAAAATTTTCACATTTTCTAGTCCAGGAATTGAGTGGATAAAAGCATCCTGAACATCCTTTGGAACACTGGTAGAAATGCCATTGGGATAGATACTGTCGCCATCCCTTGTTTCTGGTTCCAAAAAAATATGGTGGCTATCACGCCCCTTAAAACGCACCAACTTGGTTTCAATACTGGGACAATAACGAGGTCCTGTTGAAGTTATTTGTCCGTCAAAAAGGGGAGCTCTGTCCAAGTTATCCAAAATTATTTTATGTGTTTCAGGAGTTGTGTGGGTAATCCAACAAGGGACTTGATTGGGGTGAAAATCATCCGTCATAAAGGAAAATGGCTTGGGTGGATTATCGCCATCCTGACGGGTACATTTGGACCAATCAATCGTATTTTTATCAAGGCGTGCCGGCGTTCCTGTTTTTAAACGCCCCAGCGTTAATCCCAATTTTTTAAGGGCAGGTGTAATACCATAGCAAGCAGGTTCGCCAAAGCGACCACCCTTTGTTTTTTCGGTTCCAATATGCATCACACCATTTAAGAAGGTCCCTGTTGTCAGTACAATACATTTAGCAAAAATAGATTCCCCATCTACAACAACACCAGCGATTTTACCTTTATCAAAAACCAAATCTTCAGCAGAACCTTCCAATAAAGTCAAATTCGGATAGTGCTTTAATTCCGCCTGCATATATTTCATATAAAGAGTTTTATCGGCTTGAGCACGGGGCCCTTGAACAGCTGGACCTTTACTGGCATTCAACATACGGAATTGAAGCCCAGCTTTATCAATAATGCGCCCCATCACACCATCCAGCGCATCAATTTCACGCACCAACGTACCTTTTCCCAATCCCCCAATGGCCGGATTGCAAGACATATCGCCAATGGTTTTAATATGATGAGTTACCAATAAAGTTTTTGCCCCAACACGTGCCGCAGCAGTACAGGCCTCGCACCCTGCATGTCCCCCACCCACAACAATCACATCATAATTTTTCATTTTATTTTCCTATACAAAAATCACGGAAGATGACATCCAAGAGTTCGTCTACCTCTATGCATCCTGTAATACGTCCCAAAGAACGGGCTGCTAAACGCAAGTCCTCTGTTTTAAGTTCCAGCGCAGGTGCGGATAAAGCCGACTGCAAATGTGCCACACATTCATTGAGGGCCACACGATAACGTTCACGAGTAATGGCCGTTCCACCCGCAAAAGAATCCGTTAAAATATTCTTGATTTCATCCCAAAGAGCAGTAATCCCTGCCCCTGTTTTAGCCGAAATAAAATGGGCTTTTTGTGTCGGCTTTTTCTTCAACAAATCCGATTTATTCCAAAGAGTTATTACTTTCTTCTTATCCAAAGCTTTGGGAAGTTTTTTAGGGGTTGGATAGTCACTTGCGTCCTGAATATCCAAAATCAAATCAGCTGTTTCGGCACGCTTGACCGCACGACGAATTCCTTCAGCCTCTATCTCCTCGTTAGAATCACGCAAGCCCGCTGTATCCGCCAAAATTACAGGAAAGCCTGCCACGTCCAAATGTGCCTCAACAATATCACGCGTTGTACCAGCAGTTTGTGATACAATCGCCACTTCACGTTTTGTCAGAGCATTGATAAGGGATGATTTTCCCACATTGGGAACACCCAAAATCGCAATATGGAAACCCTCACGTAATCTTTCACCCCGACGATTATCCGACAAGTGCTCGGAAATTTTTTGGATTAAATCCTGAATATCATTATTTATTTCCAATTCTTTTTCAGGGGGAATTTCTTCCTCGGGAAAATCAATAAAAGCTTCGGCATAGGCCAAATGATGAATCAACTGAGCGCGCCAGCTTTCGTAAAGTTGTCCTAAATTACCCCCCAGTTGTGCAAAAGCTTGCTTACGTTGTTCTTCAGTTTCAGCGTGCACCAAATCCAACAGCCCCTCAGACTCGGTCAAATCCATTTTACCATTAATGACAGCACGACGAGAATATTCCCCCCGTTCGGCCGGACGAAGTCCTGGAATTTCAGAAAGAACCTGTTGTATTCCATGAATCACCGCACGTCCCCCATGGACTTGTAATTCTGCCACATCCTCGCCTGTAAAACTGTGGGGCGCTTTAAAATATAAAATCAGGCCTTTATCAAGAACTATATCGCCTGATTGAATCGGACGAAAATAGGCATAATTAGGTTTTGGATTTTTAAGATGGCAAAGCTTTTCCAACACCGTCAAAACTTTGGGGCCCGATACACGAATTACAGCTACACCAGCTGTTCCAAGTCCTGATGCCAAAGCATAAATTGTATCGCCTGATTGATACATTTATAAACCCTCCAATGCTTGATAAATTGCGCCCTGTAATTCCGGGATACCCTGTCTTTTTTCAGAACTGGTAAGTATAATTTCCGGATAGCAGGCCACATGTTCTTTACCCAAAAGAGCCGTCTTATCAAAAATTTGTTGTTGTTCGGATTCTTTCAATTTATCAGCTTTCGTTAAAACTATCTGATAACTGACCCCTGCCCTGTCCAACATAATCATTATGTCTTCATCCACTTTTTTAATACCATGGCGGGAATCAATCAGTAAAAAGACCCGCTTTAATTGGCGACGCTGACGTAAATATAAATGTACCATTTGTGTCCAACTTTGCACCAGTGCCACAGGCGCATTTGCAAATCCGTAACCCGGCATATCCACCAAACAAAAACGTGTCCCCAGTTTAAAAAAATTGATTTCTTGAGTCCGACCTGGTGTAGAACTGGCCCTAGCAATCGGTTGACCTGTCAAAGCATTGATAAGCGAGGACTTACCGACATTGGAACGACCAGCAAAGGCAACCTCAGGTAATAAGTCCCGAGGAAAAGAATCAAAAGAATTTGCCCCCCTTAAAAAGGTCACTTCTGATTTAAATAATTCCTTGCCCTTGGTTTCAAAAGCCATCAGCCCACCTTTTTAATAATATATTTTTGTTGGGCAATAGAAAGAATATTACTCCACGTCCAATAGATAACCAAGCCCGCAGCAAACTGTCCCATCATAAAAGTAAAAAGAATAGGCATCAATTTAAACATATTGGTTTGGGCCTTATCAGCCGTTGGAGTTGGTGTCATCTTTTGTTGGATATACATGGTAAGCCCCATTATAATAGGTAAAATACCGATATTTAAAAATGAGGGAACTGGCCATTGTACCAAACCAAACAGTGTCAAAACAGAACTGGGGTCTGGGGCCGACAAGTCCTGAATCCAACCGAAGAAAGGCGCTTGACGCATTTGTAAAGAAACAGACAAGACTTTATAAAGCGCAAAGAAAACAGGGATTTGAATAAACATCGGTAAACAGCCTCCTGCCGGATTAATTTTTTCACGCTTATAAAGTGCCATCATTTCTTGTTGCAACATCATCCGATTATCCTTATAGCGTTCCTGCAATTCCTTCATTTGAGGTTGCACCTTTTTCATCTTGGCCATTGAGATATAGGACTTGGTCGCAACAGGCAATAAAATCAAGCGCAAGATTGTTGCAAACAATAAAATAGCCACGCCCATATTTCCAACTAAAAAGTAAAGCCATTGCAAAATAAACAAGAAAGGCTTTGTCAGGAAATAGAACCATCCAAAGTCAATCGTTAAATCAAATTTAGGAATATTCGTCATATAATCATTGATAAGATTGAGTTCTTTAGCCCCTGCAAACAATAGGGTTTTTCGGGTAATCGTTTGACCGGCATTCAATAAAGTTTCTTTTTCTGTGAAAGAAGTTTGATAGTTCAAGTCATCTTGAGAATCCGTAATTTCAAACGACAAATCATTTTCAGGAACAAACACTGTTTGCCAATACTTATCCGTCATTCCCAACCAACCACCTTGTGTTGTATAAGTGACTGTTTTATCCTTGGTATCTTGATAGTTTTTTTCTTCCAATTTTTGATTGACCAAAGCGATAAATCCCGTATGGACATTAGAACGAGCAGTATCTGTATTCTCCTTGGCGCGTGTGATTTTTCCTGTCAAGCATACAGGTAAAGCCCCCTTCCCTAAATTTTTAATCGTATCTGTAATTGTAAACAAATAATGTTCATCCAAAGCAATAGTACGCACAAGTTCATAATCCTTTGTTTTAGATGTAAAAATAGCTGATTGATTAGAAGAAATAGAAGCATTTTTATCAGTTTTTAAAGGAATTTCTTGTCCTGCAACAGACCACGCTAAATGAGCTCGATAAGTATCAGAAAGTAATTGAACATCCGAGGAATATTTTGCCAAAGTTTCCTTATATTTCGTTAAAGTAAGAGCATTGAGTGTCAAGCCATCGCCTGTCCAAGCCCCCACAACATCCTGATTCTTCGCAGGAATAGCGGGCAATTCTTCAGCTATGACAGGAATTTCCACCTGCGCCACAGGTTCTTGTTTTGGTGTTTCAACAGGATTCACTTCTTCTGATGTTTCGGTTTGAACTGGCTGACGATTAAAAACCTGAAAAGCCATTAAAACCAAGATAACCAATACCAAGGCTAAAAACATTTGACTTTCTTCTTTTTTAATTTGATTCGGCGTTTGACGCATTTTTTGTTCCTTTCTTTTATTAAAGGATAATTGTACAAAAAAGACAGAAAAAAAGCAAGTTTTATAATTCAGCCAGTTCCAACGCAGAAAGTTTTTTTATGCGATCGCGCAATTTAGCTGCCAATTCAAAATTCAAATCTTCGGCCGCTAACAACATTTGTTTTTTTAATTCTTCCACTGAATCAGTCAGTTTTTCAGCAGATTCTACCTTAGTTCCCGTTAAATCATTAAAGTCTTTAATGAGGTCTGGAATTTCTTTTTGAATCCCTTTTGGTGTAATTCCGTGTTCTTTGTTAAAGGCCATTTGTTTTTTACGTCGGCGCGCTGTTTCCTTTAAGGCGTAATCCATAGAACCTGTTATTTTATCAGCATACAAAATCACTCGACCTTCGGCATGGCGGGCGGCACGCCCTATCGTTTGGATCAGAGAAGTTGATGAACGCAAAAAGCCCTCTTTATCCGCATCCAAAATCGCCACCAAAGCGACTTCGGGAATATCCAGTCCTTCACGCAACAGGTTGATACCCACCAACACATCAAAATTTCCCAAACGCAATTCACGAATGATTTGAATACGTTCCAATGTATCAATATCCGAATGCATATATTTGGCTTTGACACCATTTTCATTCAAGTATTCCGTCAAATCTTCTGCCATTTTTTTAGTAAGTGTTGTTACCAAAACACGATGCCCCTTGGCAGATTCCGTTTGACATTCGGCGACTAAATCTTCCACTTGAGTTGCCACAGGGCGCACTGTACAATCAGGATCCAGTAACCCTGTCGGGCGAATGATTTGTTCGGTAAATACCCCTTTGGTTTGCTCTAATTCCCAAGTCCCTGGTGTTGCCGACACAAAAATCGTATCAGGACGCATTTCGTTCCATTCTTCAAACTTTAAAGGACGGTTATCCAAGCAAGAGGGTAAACGAAAACCATACTCGGAAAGGGTTGTTTTTCGGGCTCTATCCCCCTTGTACATCGCCCCAATTTGTGGCACCGTCACATGGCTTTCATCAATAAACACCAACGCATCTTTGGGAAGATATTCGAATAAGGTAGGAGGAGCTTCACCTGCTTTGCGTCCTGTCAAATGACGAGAATAGTTTTCAATCCCTTTACAAGAACCTGTCGCCTCAATCATTTCCAAATCATAGTGCGTACGTTGTGAAAGGCGTTCTGCTTCCAAAGGTTGATTATGGTCTTGATAATAGGATAATCTGTCTTTCAATTCGGCACGAATTGTTTTAATAGCTTGTGATAAAGCGGGTCTGGGTGTCACATAGTGGCTGGCCGGGAACACTGTTATTTCATTCAAGTCCATTTTCTTTTTCCCCGTCAAAGGGTCAAACTCAGAAATAGATTCTACCTCATCCCCAAAGAAAGATAAGCGCCATGCCAAGTCTTCATAGTGGCTGGGAAAAATATCCACCACATCCCCTGTCATGCGAAAGCAACCCCGTTCAAAAGCAATATCGTTACGCTTGTACTGAAGTTCTGCTAATTTACGGGCAAGTTCTGGAATTTCAACAGAATCGCCCGGACGCAGCGAAAATGCCATAGAGGAATAGCTTTCTGCATCCCCGATACCATAAATACAGGAAACAGAGGAAACAACAATCACATCTCGGCGTTCTAATAAATGGCGCGTCGCACTGTGGCGCAGGCGGTCAATCTGCTCATTGATAGCACTATCCTTTTCAATATAGGTATCTGTTTTGGGAATATAAGCCTCTGGTTGATAATAGTCATAGTAAGATACAAAATATTCCACAGCATTATTCGGAAAAAAAGTCTTCATTTCCGCATAAAGCTGTGCCGCCAATGTTTTATTGTGTGCCAAAATCAAGGCTGGACGTTTCATTTGTTGAATAACGTGTGCCATGGTAAAAGTTTTTCCCGAGCCTGTGATACCCAACAGGACTTGGTTATGTTCACCGTTTTTCAAGCCTTTTACCAATTCCGAAATCGCCTGCGGTTGATCACCTGCCGGCGAAAAAGGGGAATGCAAATCAAAGATTGCTTCCCCCTGCAAATCTGGTTTATTATAAAGTGGTATCACTTACTGCTTTTCCTTTTCTTTTGAGTCTTTTTTGGGGAAGTATCTTTTGGGGAACTTGATTTCTTTTGTGTTTTCTTAGGCAAGAGAGAAAAACTTTCTTTTGCATTTTTCAGCAATTCACCCCATGTTGGCTGAGGATGAATTAAAGCATTTAAGCGCAAATACAAATCCACCAAAATAATACCTAATGCAAAAATTAAAATAGGTGAAACAGTCCATTTTAAATGTAAGGTCATTGCTGATAAAAAGCTTAAAATCAGTAAATGGGAAAAAATAACCTTTACAGATTTTGGGGCTAAATCCGGACGAGCCAACATTCCTGTTAAATAAGTTTGTAAAGGACGATGTGTATAAAAAGCTATTCCTAAAACAACACCTTCAAATAAATAGTATCCGAATGCTGTTGCAACCTGAAAAACTGCCCCAGTTATCAAAAAATAGCTCCAAATAGCACCAAAGATAAAACCCGCCAACGAAGCCATTAAACGCCCCAATACCAGTTGCTTTTGTGAAAGCTGAAAGTAACCAATAGCAATAACTATAGCACCTATCAAGCTTACAGAATATAACACAAAATAAGGAACATTTTGCATCACCAAACCAATTGAAAATAAAGCAACAACCCAACTGACAGAGGTTAAAAATGACACGAAAGGAAAATGGTCAAACCAAACAAACAAACGCCACAAACCAAACCAAGCTAAAGCCATAAAAAAAGGCGTTATAATACTGTTTTGAACCAAAAGAAAAGATCCCCCTAAACAGAGTAAGAAAGAAAAAATAAGTTTCCATTTTTTTTGAAGGGAAAAATACTCTAATCCTAATCCAACCAAAGCAGATACCGTAACGAATAAAAATATCGGAAAAACAGGAGAAAAGACTGATAAAAGAGTCCCTCCCACAAGACAAGAAGCACCGAGTACGTTAACGATTGTTTTTTCTTGATGTTGTAAAAAAGCCGTCGGAGAAAAATGGGTGTACAATTTTAGTCCCCAGAAAAGTCCTGCAAAAATAACAAAACTTGCAAAAAACAAATAAAGCCCCATTATCCCTCCCCTTAATGTAAAACAATACTAAGCTTTGTGACGGAAAGCAATACGTCCCTTGGATAAATCATAAGGCGTCATTTCAATATCCACCTTATCCCCCACCATGACACGAATGCGGAATTTACGCATTTTCCCAGAGGTATGCGCCAAAATCTCGTGTCCATTTTCCAATTGAACTCGAAACATCGCATTTGGTAAAGCTTCTACAACTGTACCAACAAACTGTAAAACTTCTTCTTTTGCCATATAAAAACTCCTTTGTTATAAGTAATATTATACTGATTTTAAATGATAAGTGCAAGTTTTTTTTAATTTTGCTTTATTTAAGAATCTTTAAGAAAACTGTATTTATTTTTGGTTCAAGACCAGTTTAGCTTGACAAAGGAAGGATAAAAGCTAAACTGGTCTTGAACCTTACTCTTTTGATTATCGGATGGTGTTGTAGCAAATAAAACACTTGAGTTTGCCTTATGACGTCCATATCCTAATTTTGCAGAAATATAAGGCGAAAAGGCACTTGCTTGTTCATCTTGAACACTTGGGTCATCAAATTCAGGAACTTTATTCTCCAAAACGGGTTCTTGATAATTGGCATCTAATGCCTTTACTAAATTGATTGGTTTAGAAGATTCCATTGTTTTTCTGGTAGGTTGTGAAAATGTATCAGGTTGCTTCTTTATCTAAATAGGTGGCATTGGTTCTTCTTTTTCCAAATATCCATCTGCTAAAACCATCATTGGACATAAAGCAATCATTAAGAAAAGTAGTTTTTTCATCTTATCCTCCACATATATCTGTTAAAGTCACCTTTTTATCAGCCAACCAAATTGTTTCCTCTGTTTGAGTATCCTCATCATCTACAATAAAGGACACATTGGTTGATTCTTGGTTTTTGGCCAAATTCTTTAATATTTGACGACATTTCTTCCCTTTAATATAATCTCCATCCTTATCTCTAATTTCCATAATATAGGTTTGGTTAAAGGTATCAGAAGCATGGTAGGATAAGGTATAATGTTTATAAGGCATTGTTAAATCGGCCAAGAACTTTTCAAAAGATTCTTTATCTTGAAATTGACCACTTTGTAGTGCTGTTTTGATTTGAACTGCATTTAAAGCAATTTGATTGGCTAATTCATTTTCTTCATGTTTTTCTTGTAACAGGTTGAAACTCCAAACACCCACAATGGACAAAACACCAACAATAGCAAGAACAGCCAGCATCTCTTGCATACTCCGCCCAACTTCTCCGTAATGTAAATTTAAATTCATTTGCTATACTCCTATTACCTATTTCGCATTGTACATAAACTAATGTTAAAATGCAACAACTTTTTTATAGATTCCTCAGGATGTTATAACATTATAAAAATATTAATAAATTAAACTACTTATTGGCGTTTTAATGGTTATTTTGTTCTATCCTGTCCAAAATCATTAGTTTAAATGGAACAATGATAAATAGTTTAAAAAGGAGCATAAATGATATACGGATACTGTCGTGTCTCTACCCA
>JAZLIX010000019.1:0-8707 GCA_045617605.1 Alphaproteobacteria bacterium
TAAAAATTTTACATACAATATAGTTGCTTTTGGGAAACCAAGGGCAGAGTAGGGCGTAAGAACCCGTAAATCATTTAGAGTTGACAACAACTCTTATAAAAATGTTGGCATTCGGCCGAAAGGACGGATGTCGGCTGAATAAAGCTCTGGCTGAATAAGCCGAGCCGTTTAAATGATTACGGTTTCTTAACATCCGCCCACTTTTAAAGTGGGTTTTTGATTAACTAAAACAAAGGATAAAAAAATGATAAATAAAAAACAAACAGATCAAATGCTTTTTTTAGCAGACTATTTTGTAAACGGAAATATTCCTGATGGTTCTGATGGATTGAGAAAATCTGTTCTTAAGAACTTTGGAGAGGATTATGTCGGACAAAAAGAAGTTTCTGATCCAGGTTTTTTTAATGCTGTTAAACGGGTATTTGGTTGGGGCGGATCACATGTAGAAAACGTGTCACTTAAAGACAAAATGGAAGAAATGTCTGATGATGATTTACGAACTTATTTGGATGAAAAGCGTAAAGATGTATTAGAAGTTGTTGACTATGGTAGAATTCGTCACCGTCCATCTTTTTTGGGTTTTACTCATAGAGCATTAGAGGCCTTTGATTATTTTGATCACTATATCCATAATTTGGTTTACAATAAAGACTTTCGTGAGTATGAACTCCAAAAAGGTTTTCTTCCTTCAGCAAAAACGCAGTTAGAGTTGTGGGAAGCGATTCAAGAATTTAGCCAAACAAAATTTGCTAAACTTTATCAGGGAGATCTTTCTGGTGCTCTGGCAGAGAGCGCTAAAGAACATAGAGTTCCACCAGTCTTGTCTGAGTTTTTTGAATTAGCAAAAACAGCCCCAAAAGATGACCATCATTATGACCTTACTGGGAGTAGGAGTGATATGTCTCATAAAATTATTGCCCCCCTGGTGGAAAGTATCAGAGAATCAGATGGGCCTACTTTACAAGCGATAACAAATTATCTGAAAGATAATAATAAGCATGAAGTGTTTTCTGAACAACGTTCCAGCAATTTTGGGGAGTATTTAATGATGGCGTATGCTAACCAAGCTGAAAAAAACAGAGAAGAAACAAAATCAAAAAGTAGAATGGAGAGATTGGAACGTGGTAGTGTTGAAGGTGAAAAAGATGAAAGAAATGAAACAAAAGAAACGCAAAAATCGACTCATTCTGCAGGAGGAAAAATTCCAATGCTACCTAAATCTAATAGTGGTCGTTAATTATTTTAAAACCCCGAATTTTCGGGGTTTTTGTTTTACTTTCTTTCAATGGGTTTATATTTGATGCGGTGAGGGGTGTCGGCATCTATTCCTAAACGCCGTTTGCGGTCGGCTTCATATTCGGCATAGTTACCCTCAAACCACACCACTTGACTGTCGCCTTCAAAAGCCAAAATATGTGTGGCTAATCTATCCAAAAACCAACGGTCGTGGCTGGTAATAACGGCACATCCAGGGAAGTCCATCAGGGCTTCTTCCAAAGCGCGTAAAGTATCCACATCCAAATCGTTGGTAGGCTCGTCTAACAGCAAAACGTTAGCCCCTGATTTCAACATTTTTGCCATATGGACTCGGTTGCGTTCACCCCCAGAGAGCATCCCGATTTTCTTTTGTTGGTCTCCCCCCTTAAAGTTAAATTGCGCAACATAAGCTCGGCTGGGCACTTCACGTTTTCCCAAAGTCAGCATATCGTTGCCCCCAGAAATTTCTTGCCAGACAGTGTTATCATTATTTAGGGAGTCTCGGCTCTGATCCACATAACCCAGTTTGACTGTTTCGCCAATACGGAAAGTCCCCGCATCAGGTTTTTCTTGCCCTGTAATAATACGCATCAGGGTTGTTTTACCAGCGCCATTTGGACCGATGACACCCACAATACCACCGGCGGGCAGGTTGAAACTTAAATTATCAAATAACAGTTTATCCCCAAAGGCTTTGCGTAAATTCTCTGCTTTTAAAACGACATCCCCCAAACGAGGCCCTGCAGGAATCACAATCTGAGCCACATCAGGCACTTTTTCGTTAGATTTTTTCAACAGTTCTTCATAAGCAGTGATACGTGCCTTTGATTTAGCTTGACGAGCTTTAGGACTGGAACGCACCCATTCCAATTCCTCTTTCAATGTTTTTTGACGTTTATCTTCGGCATTCTGTTCAATTTGCAGGCGTTTTTCTTTGGCTTCTAACCATTTAGTATAATTGCCCTCATAAGGAATTCCTTCGCCCCGATCCATTTCCAAAATCCATCCTGTCACATTATCCAAGAAATAACGGTCGTGAGTAATCATCACAACGGTATTTGGGAAGTTTTTCAAATAGACTTGCAACCAAGCGACAGATTCAGCATCCAAATGGTTTGTTGGTTCATCTAATAACAGCATATCGGGTTTGGATAGCAATAGGCGACACAAAGCCACTCGGCGTTTTTCACCCCCCGAAAGTTTTGTCACATCTGCCTCAGCTGGTGGACAGCGTAAGGCGTCCATAGCAATTTCAACATTTCTTTCAAATTCCCAACCATTACAAGCATCAATTTTTTCTTGAAGTTCGGCTTGTTCAGCTAACAATTTATCCATATCAGCATCAGGGTTGGCAAAGGCATTATTGACTTCTTCCCAACGTTTCATCAAGTCCCGAATTTCGCCCACACCATCCATAATGTTTTCAATCACATTTTTGGTTGGATCCAACTGGGGTTCTTGGGGAAGATAGCCCACTTTAACGCCTTCGGCAGGCCAAGCTTCACCTGTAAAGTTTTCATCCAAGCCCGCCATAATTTTCATCAGTGTAGATTTACCAGCCCCATTAGGTCCGATAACGCCAATTTTAGCACCAGGGAAAAAGCTCAGCCAAATATGCTTTAGAACTTCTTTTCCCCCTGGAAATGTTTTGCATAAATCTTTCATTACATAAATATATTGATAAGCGGCCATTTTGAAATCCTTTGTTAGAGTTAAAAATTAGGGGCTATTCTAACCGAATAGTCCCTAAAAGTCAAGCGAAATATCTTTTTGATTATCGTTGTTTATTGAAGTAAGCACCCCAAATTTCATTGAAAAGTTTTTCAGCTTTTTGAGGATATTTTTTTGAATCTATAAATGCCCACTGATGAATTTTTTTTGGCTAATTTTTCTTTTTCTTTAGATAAAGGCGGAATTGTTTTCTTTTCTTTCATTATTTCTTTCCTGTGGAACCTAGTCCACCAATACTTCTAGTTGTATCGTTTGTTTCAATTTTATCCACGACGACAAATTCCGGACGGATAATAGGACATATTACTGCTTGACAAATACGGTCCCCCGGATTTACGATAAAATCTGTTTTACCCCAATTGCTTAAAATTGTAATAAATTCCCCCCGAAAACCATAATCATATGTTCCGATTGAATTGACTAAACCAATACCGTTTCTAGCGGCCAACCCTGAACGGGGACGTGTTTGAATTTCATAGGCATTATTTTCTGATTGTAAAACCAATTTAACCCCGTTGGGAATTAAAGCATGTTCACCAGCTTTTACAACCATTGGTTCTTTGATGGCCGCTCTTAAGTCAAATCCAGAATCATCAGCATGTTTATAAGTGAGTTCTCCCCATTCTTTGTTATAATTATCCAAGTATTCAATTAATAGTTTCATTTGTTTATCCTTTCTTTTCTGTTTAAATTACTTAAAAATGTCCCTAAAGTCAAGGGAAAAGGCACCAAGTTATTTTAAAAACATCCATCTTTTATCACTGGAAATATCCCAAATTATAAGTCTGTTATTGAATAACAAAGAACCATGTAAAATAGTATTTTTAAGAGAAATATTTTTTGTGTGTGCATATTCTAAATATTTGATTGCAATATCAATCAGTTGTTTCTTCGTTTTTTTAATATGTTTTTCTACAATATTTAAATTGTAAATATAGTGTTGTTTTTCGATTAATATTTTTGTTAGTTTTTCTACATTGCTATATTCACTTATGTCGGGCAACTCTTTTGAGAATTTTTCTACCCATTCTTGTAATTTTACGTCACGATAATGTTCAATATTCTCTAAAAATTGAACAGTTGTATCTTTAAAATTTTCATCAAGCGTTAT
Source organism: Alphaproteobacteria bacterium (assembly GCA_045617605.1). Taxonomy (GTDB): domain Bacteria; phylum Pseudomonadota; class Alphaproteobacteria; order CAAHEQ01; family UBA3637; genus UBA3637. The sequence continues at coordinate 4,100 of JAZLIX010000019.1, forward strand.
CAAATAAATAGGCGTTAATTTTCCCCATTTAATACTGCTGGCATCTGTGGCTGGATAAATTTCGATAGAAGGAAGGTTGTTTTGATAGTAAATTCCGAAACTGTATATCCAATCTAATCTATTTGAAAGGTATTGTCCTTGAACAATTTCATGTACAATGCAAGAATATCCTTCTTTCAGACGAGAAAAGACGTATTGCGAAATTATTTCTAAGTTTTTCTCGTCGTTGATATTTTGAAATGCTTGAGCTTGTTTTGGAGTTTTTTCTTCTTTTTTTCGCAACGGACCACCCAAAGATAGGTATTGTATTTTCGAGATGTTTTTAGAATAAAACTCTTAATTTCTAATTCTGTTAAATTTTCCGATGAATCAAAAAACAGATTAATAAAAAAATAATTGGGATTTTTAAAAATATCATACAGTTGATATAAAGAATCAAATTTTTCGTAACCTGTAAGGGAAAAATTATTTGTGTTGATTTCTTCTTGAAATATTTTAGGCATGTTAATTATCTTTAAAAAGTGTTTTCTGACCTATGATATTAAACAAAAAAACGTGATAAGTCAAGAAAAAAGACTTGCGTTTTTTATGAAAATAGACTATACCAAATCCGTTCGTTTAAATAAAAAAAAGAAAAGGAGAAAAAATGTTTAAGACTTTAGATGATTTTGATTTTAATGGAAAAACTGTTTTTGTTCGGGCTGGTTTGAATTTCCCAGTTATTATCACAGTCTGTCAATTGTAATTTAACCCCATTTGGAATCAAAACGTGTGTGCCAGCTTTGACAACCATTGGTTCATTAATGGCGGCCCTTAAATCAAAGCCAGAATCATCAGGGTGTTTGTAGCCCAATCTGTCCCATTCCGGTTTATAATTTTCTAAATACTCAATAATCAATTTCATTTATAATCCTTTTGTTGTCTTAGCCATTCTAACATAAAATGAGTTTTCTTTCAAATAAAAAAATATTGATTTTTAAAAAAATATTTTGTATATATCACTATTGACATAAAAATGTCATAAAAGGAGAAAATTATGAAGTTTAATGCAATTTTTTGTTTATCAGTTTTTTTTATTTCTAGTACTACACTTGCCGGTGGTTATCAGTTACAAGAATATTCAATTACCAATGCGGGACGTGCTTTTGCAGGAGCCGGTATTGTAGGAGATGATTATTCTGCAATAGCTTTTAATCCGGCGGGGATGACTTTGAAAGAAAAAGGCCTTCAACTTGGGGCTGTTGGTTTGGACATTCATTCCAATATGAATGGTTCTATTACCCCTGTTACACCTACCACAACTGGAGATAAAGGAAAACTACGTAATTTTAAAATGATTCCTCATGGATTTATGCAATATAAATTATCAGAAAATTGGCGAGCAGGCTTGGGGATTTATGTTCCTTTTGGTTTGGGAACTTATTATAATAAGTCTTGGTTTGGAAGAACACATGCCTTGACCAGCGAAATTCAAACGACAGATATCCATCCTGTTTTAGCTTGGAAACCTTTTGAATGGCTGAGCATTGGTGGTGGGTATATTTTTGAACATATGAAAGCTCGTTTAACGAATATTCTTGCCACGAATAATAAACTGTCAGATATGAATGCAGATGGATGGGGACATGGTTGGAATGCTGGGATTATGATTTCACCCACAAAAACTACTCGTTTTGGGGTGGGTTATCGTTCGCCAGTTGTTCAAAATATCAAAGGAAAACACCATTTTGCAGGTTTGACTGAAGGGATTGATAGTACAAAGTTAGTGGATCCAGAACATATTCAATTTACGGCCTATCAGGAATTGGGAAAATGGGGACTATCGGCGATGGTCAGATGGACACGTTGGAGTCGGTTTAACCTTCTTTCTATTGATTCAACAGCTTTGGCTCCACTTGGAGCTAGTCCATCCCAAGTGGATGAAAATTGGCGTAACACCTGGACAATTTCTGGTGGTTTAGATTATAGATACTGTAAGAATTTGATTTTTAGAACAGGACTTGCTTTTGATCAAGGAGCTGTTAAAAATTCCGAACATCGTACTGCTCGTGTTCCAGACGCTGATAGATGGATTGCCAGTGTTGGTGCTAGTTATGTAAAAAATAACTGGCAATTTGACATCAGTTATTTTCATATGTTTTGGCACAAAGCACATGTAAATAGTCAAGCTACTACAACAGGAACTAGTTATATTTCTGGGCGTTATGAAACACAAATTAATGCTGTTGGGCTGAGTGTTCAGTACCATTTTTAAAAATTTTTCTTGACAAAACTTTCCAAAAAGAGTATCGCTTTTGGAGAGTTTTTACATAAAAAAGTGAATAGATAAACTCTAATGAAAGGAAAAAAATGTTTAAGACTTTAGATGATTTTGATTTTAATGGAAAAACTGTTTTTGTTCGGGCTGATTTGAATGTCCCCGCTAAAGATGGACAAATTACAGATACAACACGTATTGATCGTTTTGTTCCAACGATGAAAGAAATTGCTTCAAAGGGTGGTAAAGTTGTGGTTGCTTCCCACTTTGGTCGTCCAAAGGGTGAGAAAAAGCTAGAGTTTTCTATGGCCTTTTTGGCACCAGCTTTGGAAAAAGCTAGTGGCTTAACAGTCAAATTTATTGATGATTGTATTGGCGCAAAGCGTGATGAGGTTGTTCGCTCACTTCAAAACGGCGAAGTCATTTTGCTTGAAAACTTACGCTTCTATGCTGGTGAAGAAAAAAATGATCGTGAATTTTCTGAACAATTAGCCAATGGTATTGATATCTATATTAATGATGCTTTTTCAACAGCACATCGTGCCCATGCTTCTACTGAAGGAATGGCTCATTTATTGCCACGTGGGGCAGGGCGTTTGATGCAAGAAGAATTGCAAGCTTTGGATAAAGCTTTGGGAAATCCTGTGCACCCAGCAGTGGCTTTAGTGGGTGGCAGTAAGGTTTCCACTAAATTGGATTTGTTGGGAAATTTGGTAAAAAAGGTTGATTATCTGTTGATTGGCGGCGGTATGGCCCATACTTTCTTGGCTGCCAAAGGAATCAAAATGGGTAAAGGTTCACTGGTTGAACCCGATATGATTGATACCGCCAAAAACATTTTAGCTAATGCAGGTAATTGTCAGATTGTTTTGCCTGTAGATTTGGTTTGGGCAGATGAATTTGGTGAAGGACAGGAAGCGCATACTTCTGATGCTGACAAAGTTCCTGAAGGTAAAGTCTTGATGGATATTGGTGAAAAGTCTGTGGCTGAATTTACTGAAGTTTTAGAAAAAGCAAAGACACTTATTTGGAATGGTCCTGTTGGTTGTTTTGAAATCAAGCCATTTGATAAAGGAACTAATGAATTGGCTGATGTGGTTGCTGGATTAACCAAAGCGGGTAAATTGACCTCTGTTGCTGGGGGTGGGGATACAGTTTCTGCCTTGAAAAAAGCAGGAGCTGAGCCAGCACTTACTTATGTTTCTGCCGCTGGTGGTGCTTTCTTGGAATGGATGGAAGGAAAATCATTACCAGGCGTTGCTATTTTGGAAAAATAATTTTTCTAGAAATCAGAAATTTCCTCACTCATTTTGGGTGGGGATTTTTCGTCCTTGATTTTTGTTGTTAAATATGCTTACCTTATATTATAAGTATAGAGAGTGAGGATGAAATGAAACTTTTAAAATTTTGTTTTTTTTGTTTGGGTCTGTTTGTTTATCCAGCTATGGCTGAGCTCAGGATAGATGTTTCTGGTGCACAAAGCGAACCGACTCCCATTGCAATTCCTGAAATTTATGCTTTGAATACTACATTGGATAAGATGGCAACACGCTTGACAGAAATTGTCCGTAAAGATTTAGAAAGTTCAGGGTTGTTTAGGATTATTAATGAAGATGCTTATTTACAACGTTTGGCAGGAATCCATACAACACCTAATTTTCGTGATTGGCAGGCTATCAATGCGCAGGCTTTAGTTCAGGGACAATTGGAAGAAACATCCTCAGGTGAGCTTAAACTTTCCTTTCGTGTTTGGGATGTTTATACTGAACATCAAATGACTGCAAAGGTTTTAACTGCTTCTTTCAGTAATGAACGGAAATTGGCTCATATTGTAGCTGATACTATTTATGAACGTTTGACGGGGGAAAAAGGCTACTTTGATACAAAAATTGTGTTTGTTAGTGAATCAGGAAGTCTTAAAAACCGTAAGCGTCGTTTGGCGATTATGGATCAAGATGGGGCAAATGTGCGTTATTTAACATCAGGGAAAGATATGGTTATGACGCCCAGATTTTCCCCAAATATGCAAAAAATTACCTATATGTCCTATGCCAGTGGTGAGCCAAAGGTTTACATTATGGATGTGGATTCGGGTAAAGCTGAGCTGGTGGGAAAATTTCAAGGGATGTCCTTTGCTCCTAGATTTTCTATGGATGGGAATCAGCTGATAATGTCATTAGCAAAACGAGGTAATTCGGATATTTATACTTATGATTTGGAATCGGGTGAGCAAACACGACTGACAAATCATCCCAGTATTGATACTTCTCCCAGTTATTCACCTGACGGAAAGCAAATTGTGTTTAATTCTGATCGTTCAGGGAATCAACAATTGTATGTGATGGGGGCTG
>JAZLIX010000020.1:0-5909 GCA_045617605.1 Alphaproteobacteria bacterium
CCATTCAGTTGGCAAAAGAATGGGGATTGAAGCGCATTACTTTATCAGTGGAAGATACTTTGGAGAATTTAATAGAAGTATCAGAAAAATCGGCTTTGCCAACTGTTTTAACGCTTTATCAAGATATCCCCTTGTTCCAAAGTGTGAACTGTTTGACCCGTCATTGTGCGGTCTGTCAGAAAAACGAATGTCGGATGCGCTTGACAAAGAATGGACAGATTTACCACGTATGGACCAAGGATTGTCAGACAACTGTGTTTAATGACAAACCTTTTTATATTGGATCAGAGCGTCAAAAAGTGGCGACCGATTTTTATCGTATTGATTTTATCAATCGCCCTTACACACCGAAAGAAGTGGCCGACTTGATTCAAAAAGTCAAAGCTTGTGAAAAGATTCCCAGTCTTGACGGCAACTTAAAAAAAGAAATTTAAAACTGACCAATGGCGCGATAGAGGTTGGCTTTGGCAATCAAGACATCATAGAATGAAGTCGCAACGCCTTGACGAGCTGTTGCCAGTTCGGCTTGAGCTGTCAATAAATTCAAGATACTTTCTTTACCTGCCTGATAAGATTTAAACGAAACACGTTCACTTTCTTTGGCACTTTCCAACACTTCTTTATTTACCCGATAAGCTGAAAGGGCGGTTTGATAATCGTGGTAAGCATTAAAGACTTCTTTTTTAACAGAATCTTGTGTTTCAATGGTGGTTTGTTGTGCCTCGGCATATTGATAGCGTGCCTTTGCCACATTATAGGTTGTTTTGAAACCATTAAAGAGTGGCACAGAAAGAGAAAATCCTGCCGAACCTGTCGCACGATAGGCTTTATCCCCACTCCACGCATCATTATAACCTGCACTGGCATTCGCTGAAAGGGATGGATAATGTCCCCCTTTAGCAATATCGATACCATATTTGGCAGCCTCCTCACGACTCTGAACATTTTTTAATTCAGGACGCATTTTAAGGGCTTCTTCCATCATTTGTTGCACTGTCATATCCGTCGAAATAGCGGTAATGTCTTTATCCTTTTTGGGAAGAGCCAACTTAAAATCCGTATCAGTGGGCAGATTTAACAAAGTCGCCAAAGTTGCCCCCGATTTTTTCAAGGTATTTTCCGCCTGAATCACATTCAGTTCCGACTTTTTATAAGTTGTTTGCGCCAACAATTTATCACTTAAAGCCGCCATACCCAATTTATATCTTTTGGACGTTTCCTCAAAAGATTTTTTATAGGATTTCATTGTTTCTTGTGCACTCTTCAAGACCTCTTGATTAGACAACAAATCAAAATACGCTTGATTGATCGCCAACACTGTATCATGTAAAGAGGCACTATACTTAAAGGAATCAGAATCCAAATAAGCCTGCATTTGATCTGTTGTTGCCCCGCGCGCCCCAAAATCGTAAATCAACCATTTAAGTCCAATATTACCGGAATAAGGAGAACTGTTTTCTTTTTCCCCACCTTTCATTTTTGTGGTGGATTTACTGATAGAACCATTGGCATCAATAGTCGGCAAATACTCGGATTTAGTAGCACCCAAACTTGCCTCGGAAGCCTTGACAGACATATAATCACGATTCAAGGCCGGATTATTACAAATCCCCACTTGAATCAACGTCGGCAAATCCAATTCCTTGGTCACATCGGCATCCACGCAATTTTCAGGGGCGTTTTGTGTATAAACAAAAAACGGATCCAATGCCAACACAGGAGTGGCAGACATCATTAAAGCAAATGTTAAAAGTTTTAATTTCATTTTTTTCCTCTTTTCTTTTCATCAGAATAAAATATATTTTCATTTTTTGCAAGTAAAATTTTTAAACACCCCTACTTTAGGCGACTTGATAAGTCACACATTTCACCTTATGTAAAAATCAGAAATAAAAAAGGAGGAAAAATGAAGAAAAAATATCAATGTTCACCCGAAGAAAAACGTAAAAAAGTGGAACTGAAAGCCTATGAATTATGGGAAAGGGCAGGATCCCCAATGGGCAGAGATCAAGAATTTTGGTACACCGCCGAAGTGATTATCCAAAATCCAGAAAAGAAAAAAATCAAATGTTAACTTTATTCATTTTAAAAGCCCCTTTTAATTGGGGCTTTTTTTTATTCGTATTTGGCCATTTCCTTTTTGACCCGACGAATTTCCCTGAATAAATTGTTAGGTGAACGAACAGATCCCACAAATGCCATTTGATTTGGACGAACTGCTTTATTTTTCACCATCTGTTTTAAAAACTTTAAAAACCCATCCCAATAATGATCATAATTCAAAAAAATCACCGGAATAGTCGGCCATTCACCAATTTTTGCCCGTACACAAAAAGTAGCAATTTCATCCAAAGTCCCCCAACCACCAGGGGCCATCAACAAAACATCCGCCTTAGTCATCATAATTTTTTTACGTTCTTCCAAGGTCTTTACCAGTTTTAATTCCCCTTTTCCAAAAATAGACGGGTCAGAACATTGACGTTTAAGTAAAAGAGGAATAGTGACCCCCAACACTTTACCACCAGCGCTTCTGGCACCACTGTAAGCAGCCCCCATCATACCAACATCCCCGACACCATAAATCAAGGTATATCCTTTTTGTGCCAGCATCTGACCTGTTGTATAAACTTTGGAATAACAATTGACAGCTATATCCCAATTACAACTGCCAAAAATGGCCATAGCTGGTGTATGTTTTTTTTGTGTCATTTTTCCCCCTATTCTTGAACAACATAAGTTTCAGGATAAGTCGCCCCTTTGGGAGCTTGTGGCTTTGAAATCCGTCCACATCCTGTCAAAATTAAAGCAAGTATCAAAATACAAATTCGTTTTGTCATAGGGATAGTTTAGTATGAAGTCTTTTGATTGTCAAGGAACAATTTTCATCCTTTACTTTTGATTGGTTTTATGTTATAATACGCCTTATTTTTAAGGGAAAAGGAATATTATTATGAGTCAAAATATGCGTAATGTGGCCATTATTGCCCACGTCGATCACGGTAAAACTACTTTTGTGGATGCTTTCTTAAAACAATCCGGTACTTTTCGAGACAATCAACAAGTCGCCACTTGTGCAATGGATTCCGGCGATTTGGAACGGGAACGGGGTATTACTATTTTTGCCAAATGTACCTCTGTGGAATGGCATGGTACACGCATCAACATTGTTGACACACCGGGACACGCTGACTTTGGTGGCGAAGTGGAACGTATTTTGTCCATGGTGGATGGTGTTATCGTATTAGTTGATTCCGCTGAAGGTCCTTTACCCCAAACAAAATTCGTGGTTGGAAAAGCCCTAAAATTAGGTTTAAGACCAATCGTTGTCATCAATAAAGTGGACAGAGCTGATGCTCGCCCATTAGAAGTCAATAACGAAGTATTTGATTTGTTTGCCAACTTGGGCGCAACAGACGAACAATTAGACTACCCCATTTTATTTGCCAGTGGACGTGAAGGTTGGGCTGTGGAAAACTTGAATGACGAACGCATTGACATTCAACCTTTGTTCCAAAAAATTATTGACCATGTCCCTGCCCCTGTGGTGGACGAAAATGGTCCTTTCAAAATGTTGGTAACTACTTTACACATGGATCCTTTTGTGGGACGTGTGTTGACGGGACGTATCACTTCAGGCAGTGTCAAAACAAATCAATTGATTAAAGCTTTAGACCGCAACGGAAACGTGGTGGAAACAGCCCGTGTCAGCCGTATCTTGGCTTTCAGAGGGTTAAAACATCAAGCGATTGAAGAGGGTATCCCTGGGGATATCGTCAGCATTTCTGGGTTCCAAAAAGCAACGGTGGCTGATACTTTATGTGAACAAAGTGTTTCTGAACCAATGCAGGCTCAACCGATTGATCCGCCTACTTTAGCAATGACCTTTTCAATCAACACTTCCCCCTTGGCCGGACAAGATGGAGACAAAGTGACTTCCCGTATGATTTGGGATCGTTTAGAAAAAGAGGCTGAAGGAAATGTGGCCTTAAAAATTTCCAGAACAGACACCACTGATGCTTTTGAAGTCGCCGGTCGTGGCGAATTGCAATTGGGGATTTTAATTGAAACAATGCGTCGTGAAGGATATGAACTTTCCGTCTCCCGTCCACGTGTTTTATTCAAAGAAGAAAATGGAAAAAAATTAGAACCTATTGAAGAAGTTGTCGTTGATGTAGATGATACCTACACTGGTGTTGTCGTGCAAAAAATGAGTGAACGTAAGGCCGAAATGGTTGAAATGAATCCTTCGGGTCAAGGAAAAACACGCTTGATTTTCCATGCGCCTTCAAGAGGTCTTATCGGCTATCACAGCGAATTTTTAACAGATACCTGTGGAACCGGTGTCATGAACCGTTTATTCTTGGAATATGCCCCCTATAAAGGCGAAATTCAAACACGTCATAACGGGGTGTTGATTTCCATTGAAAGTGGTAAATCTGTAGCTTATGCTTTGTGGTACATTCAAGAGCGTGGTCCTTTATTTATCGGGGCTGGTGTGGATGTGTACCCAGGCATGATTATCGGGGGCAATGCCAAAATGGGTGATATTGAAGTCAACCCAATTAAAGGCAAAAAGCTGACGAATATGCGGGCTGCCGGTAAAGACGAAGCGGTCACTTTGATTCCACCGACTTTGATGCCATTGGAAGCTGCTTTATCCTATATTGCAGATGATGAATTGGTGGAAGTCACACCGAAGCACATTCGTTTACGCAAGAAATACCTTGATGCCAACGAACGTCGTAAATTCGAACGTGGCCGGTTATAAGACATACTTTCTTATTGATTTTCTGCTAAAAACTTGCTAATCTTATATTTAAGGAGAGTTTTTGATGCAGAAAGGAAAATAATAAGATGACACCGGAAGAAAAAAAATTTAGTCAAAAATTAGACTCATTTATTTCTGATTTACCCGAAGATGCTTCTCTATTTCAAAAAATAGCAAAGCTAATTACAAATCCAGATGAAGCACAAAGATTAGGGCGACGTGCTTTTTCTAGTCAATTTCTTTCTTTACTTTTACGAACCATTTCTCCATTTACAGCTTTTCATAAATCAGCTCTAGCTGGGACATTTGGACTTTCTTCTGTCTCAGGTATAATTAATGAATTAAACAATAACTTAAACAGAGCCTCAAATATCAGCATTTATAACAAAACAATCAACCAACTTACTGAAGAGGTAATTAAAACAATGCCCGAAATTGAGCATGAAACAAAAAGTCGATAGTGAAAAACATAAGAGACTTTTTAAAAGATTAAACACACACTGAAACCAAAAGGGAAAGAATGAAAAATGAAAAATGAAAAATTAAATCCACAAGTATTACCTTTTTTAGGATTGGGTATTTCTGTTCAAGCCCCTATCAATTTGATTGGGGGACTGTTGATGCTATGGGCAACCTCCACAGGGTTGGATTTAAAATCTGTGGGCATTTTTGCTGGTGTCACTTTACCTTATTGTTTAAAATTTTTATGGGCCCCCTTTATTGATCGAGTAAAATTACCTATGTCCAATATCTTTGGACAAAAAAAGGCTTGGTGTTTATTGTGGCAAATAGGTCTTATCTTAGGATTAGGATTTATTTCTTTTTTAAACCCAAAAGAGGATGTCTTAAAACTGTTTCTGGGATGCCTTTTTATTGCTATTTGTGGTGCTAGCCAAGAAATAACTGTGGACGGATTACGTATTGATAATTTGGAAAAAGATGATTTAAGAAAAGGAACTGTTCTTTTTCAATTTGGAAATAGAATCGGTTATTTTACAGCCACAGCAGGAATGATTGCGCTTTCTGGAATTATTTCATGGAAACTTGTTTATCAAACAGCCATACTGATTGAAATTATTGGTGTAATATCCCTACTTTTTTTAAAAGAAAAACATAAAAATATTTTACCTGCAACCTTTCA
>JAZLIX010000021.1:0-3062 GCA_045617605.1 Alphaproteobacteria bacterium
AAATCATCAACTTGACGTTTTAAAGGTAATATTTCTTCATGTTCTATTTGTCTTAAAAATCTTTCTGCTAATTCAGGATGACATTTTTCTTTCCATTTCTCTCCATAAACTTTTTTCATTTCATGCTCAAACGTATAACAATTTGTAGCTATAGCCTTCAATTCTTTTACAGTTTTTCCCTTGCATACTTCTGGCGGTAAAAGTGCTTTTCCATCTTTTGAAAACATAAAACCACAAGAGGGTATTTCTATTTTACCAGTTGCAAAATCACGAATCATGGGCCATATTTTTTCTTTTCTAACCCTAAAATAGGGTTCAGTTTTACACATATTTTCAACCCATACCTCTAAAGCCTTTAAATTCCCTTTTCCTCCTTCTTCATAAGCAGCTAGAACCTGATTTACATAAATCGGAGCTAGTGTTTGAAGAATTAAATTCCCCCGAAAACGATTCTCGGACAGTGTCACAATACATTCTTCAAACAGCTTGTCAAATTTCGCTTTATCAGATTTTTGCAATTTTAAAAACTCTTGTATTGCAATACCTTTTTGTGACAATATCACAGATGTGTCATTATAAATTAGATTAAGTAAACTGATTGGCAAATCCTCTACTGTTTTTCCTTGTTTGAAGAGTTTTTGGAGTTGTATCATCGGTTCCATTTCGGTAGATGTCCTCGCCTGGGCCTCAACAACCAATCCATAAAAAACACCTAATTCTCTGGCATTAACACCCTTGGGTAAATACATCTGTCCCAAATGTGCCAATTCATGATTAATTGTTTCAAAATCTTGAAATTTTAACCCATTTTCTATGGTATTTTCTGAAAGTCTAATTATCCCTGTTTTCCAATTTGCATCACCTGCAACACCTGGGTCCAATTTTTCCATAGCAATAATTTTTACAGGATTTGTACCATGTGTGTGATTAGCAAGTGCTAATGCCAAACGTTGACGCCCTTCCTGTGTTGATAAATTTCTGTGTAAAGCTTGAGAAACATAAGAATAACGTTCAAAATCTTCTGCCTCAATTTTTATATTCTTTCTCAACCAATCTATATCATTTAGTTTTCCACTATCAATCAATTCTTTTGCTTGTTTAAACTGAGAATTTAATTCTGTTTTTAAGTGGCCTACTTCCAAACGTTTTGCTAATTCTTCTGTTAAAGGTTCAAATACAGCATCTAGTAACCGCCCATTTGGATTACGATAAAGGCATAAAATTCCAACGACACCACCAACTGAAGTTACCACTAATTGAGCAAAATCTGAACTATTGTTACTATTTTGTTCTGTCTCGTTAATTTTATTCATATGGCCCACCTTTCATTTTTGGAAAAAGTGTAACTAAATATGCACATAAAGTCAACCATCCTATAAACAACAAAAAAACATTTTCTTGCATTCCGTAAAAAAATTTCCTAGCATTAGAAAAAAGGGAGGAAAAATGATTAAAAATTTTACACTTTTAATGTTAGGAGGACTTATGACAACATCCGTATTGGCCGCTGATTTAACTTTACCAGCCCCAGATAAAACCAATAAAACAACTTTAATTCAAGCGTTGGAAAAACGTCATTCTGATCGGGAATTTTCAGAAAAAGAAATTGATGAGAAGACCTTAAGTACACTTTTATGGGTTGCCTATGGCATCAATAGACATGATGACAAAAGAACAATTCCAACTGCTTTGGATAAAAAAGATTTAAATATCTATGTCTTTAATAAAAAGGGAATTTGGCTTTATGATGCCTCAACTAATTCTTTAAAACAAAAGTCAAATCAAAATAAGTTAGAGCTGTTCCAATTACAAGATTATATGAAATCAGTTTCAACCGTGTTTGTTTATACGGGAAGTCAAGAAGATTATGCCATTATGCATGCTGGTTCAGCTTATCAGAATGTAGAGCTTTATGCTGCCGCTAATGATATGGCAAGTATTGTTCGTGGATACTTTGATAAAGAAAAAGTCACAGAAGTTTTAAATCTTCCCAGGGAAGAACGAGCGATTATTTCCCAAGCCATTGGTTGGAAAAAATAACCCCATATTCAAAAACATCAAGCAATTTTGGTGCGTAAAACACTGAAAGTGGGAACTTGTAAAGTTTTGTCTTCCAGCACCAATTCAACCTTTTGATCAACAGGTCCTGGGGACATTTCAGTTAAAGGAGCTTTGGAAACAGGGTGATACATTTCTTTTACCACAAAAGTATAAGGTTTCCACTGCCCTGGAATTAAAAGCTCTAATTTTGTCCCAAGAGTGATTTTATGTTTTAATAAAACAGTTAAATGATTCTGTTCCTGTTTCAAAACTTGTCCAGCATAACGCCAATCCCCCGTAGAAGCTGAAACAGTATAATTGTGTGCCTCAGGCCCTGCATTACCATCCAAAAAGCCCGTTGTATACCCCCGACAATGAAGCGTATAAAGTTCCTTTTTAAATTCTTCTGCATTCCATTGTTCAGGATTTTCAAACCACGAATCAATCGCCGCCCGATAAGCTCTGGCAGTTATGGCGACATAATATTCAGATTTGTTTCGTCCCTCAATTTTAAAGGAATCCATACCGACTGGCAAAATATCATCTAGACGATCTAACAAACACAAATCTTTGGAATTCATCACATAAGTTCCATGACTATCTTCTGTAATTTCCATCAGTTCATTCGGGCGATTTTCTTCCTCTAAATAGACCCTATATTTCCAACGACAAGAATGGGCACAATTTCCCTTGTTCGCACTGCGTCCCGCCATAAAATTAGAAAGTAAGCATCGACCAGAATAACTGATACACAAAGCCCCATGCACAAACATTTCCAAACGGATATCAGGACATTGTTCACGAATTTCCTTGATTTCCTTTAACGGTGTTTCACGCCCAAGAACCACCAAAGAGGCCCCTTGTTTTTTCCAGTAATCCACTGTTAAACTAGAACACACATTGGCTTGAGTGGAAATATGCAAAGGCAAATTTGGACAATGTTCCTTGACATATAGAAAAACCCCTGGGTCTGCAATAATAACACCGTCAGGATTAAGCGATTTCAAGGTATCTACAAACTC
>JAZLIX010000022.1:0-8885 GCA_045617605.1 Alphaproteobacteria bacterium
ATCAAAAAAATGCTGACATATTAGAAGTCTTAAAAGGTGGATATAAAGAGGGTTTTTCCACTGATGTTTCCTCTGTCCAATCACCAAAAGGATTAAATGAAGATATTATTCGTTTTATTTCACAAAAAAAGAACGAACCTGATTGGTTATTAGAATTTCGTTTAAAAGCTTTTCGAATGTGGCAAAAAATGTCTGAACCTCATTGGCTCAAAGGGGAATATGCCCCAATTGATTATCAAAATCTTCATTATTACAGTGCCCCTGATACCCTGAACAAGCCCAAGTCGTTAGATGAAATTGATCCCAAAATTCGTGAAACTTATGATAAATTGGGAATTCCCTTAAAAGAACAAGAAGTTTTGTCTGGTGTAGCAGTGGATGCCGTTTTTGACAGTGTTTCCGTGGCAACTACCTATTCAAAAGCCTTAAAAGAAAAAGGAATCTTATTTTGTCCAATTTCAGAGGCTGTACGTGATTATCCTGAATTAGTCAAAGAATACTTGGGATCTGTTGTTCCTTATACGGACAATTTTTTTGCCTGTTTAAATAGTGCTGTTTTTTCCGATGGCTCCTTTGTCTATATCCCAAAAGGTGTGAGATGTCCTATGGAACTTTCTAGTTATTTTCGTATCAATGCCAAAAATACGGGGCAGTTTGAAAGAACGCTTATTATCGCAGAAGAAGACTCTGTTTTAAGTTATTTGGAAGGTTGCACAGCCCCTCAACGTGATGAAAATCAACTGCACGCCGCGATTGTCGAAATTATTGTAAAAGACAGGGCTGATGTGAAGTATTCCACTGTTCAAAACTGGTATCCTGGGGATGAAAATGGCAAAGGTGGTATCTATAACTTTGTGACAAAAAGAGGGCTGGTTTTAAATGATGCTCACTTGTCATGGACACAGGTAGAAACGGGTAGTGCGATTACTTGGAAATACCCCAGTTGTATTTTAAAGGGCGATAATGCCAAAGGTGAATTTTATTCTGTGGCAATGACTAATCACTATCAACAAGCTGACACAGGAACAAAGATGATTCACTTGGGGAAAAATACCACTTCCACCATTGTATCAAAGGGAATTTCTGCTGGAAAAAGTTCTAATACTTATCGCGGTTTGGTGCGTATGGCAGGTGGGGCTGAAAATGGCAGAAATGTCAGTCGTTGTGATAGCTTGTTGATTGGGGGCAATTGCGGGGCGCATACAATTCCTGTGATGAAAAATGAAAATAAAACAGCCATTATTGAACACGAAGCCACAACCAGTAAAATCAGTGAAGAACAACTATTTTATGCTGAACAACGGGGCTTAAATAAAGAGGAAGCGGTTGCTTTAATCGTGAATGGTTTTTGTCGGGAAGTGATGAAACGGTTGCCGTTAGAGTTTGCAATCGAGGCTCAAAAACTGATAGGAATTCAATTGGAAGGAAGTGTTGGATGACAATGTTGGAAATCAAAGATTTGCACGCCAAAGTGGGCGACAAAGAAATTTTAAAAGGGGTAAACCTGACTGTCAATGATGGCGAAGTGATGGCTATTATGGGCCCTAATGGTTGTGGTAAAAGTACATTGTCTGCTGTCATTACAGGTAATCCAACCTATACAGTAACACAAGGAAGCATTACTTTTAAGGGGCAAGATTTACTGAAAATGTCCCCAGATGAACGGGCAAATTCTGGTGTATTTTTGGCTTTTCAAAGACCAACAGAACTCCCTGGGGTCAGTATGGCGCAACTTTTAAAGGCCGCCCTAAATGCTAAACGTCAATTTTTGAAATTATCTGTCCTAGATGCTGTTCAATTTATGAAGCATTTAAAGTTGCGCTCTACGGCTTTAGGTGTGACAGATGAAATGCTGAAACGCTCTGTCAATGTGGGCTTTTCTGGGGGCGAAAAGAAACGCCTTGAAACTTTTCAAATGGCAGTCTTAGAACCTGATTTTTGTATCCTGGATGAAATGGATTCAGGTTTGGATGTGGATGCCTTGAAGGTTGTCGGAAAGGCTGTTTCTGTCATGCGGGATGAAAATAGAAGCTTTTTAATTATTACACATCATGATGATTTATTGCGGTATGTTGCACCTGATAAAGTAGCAATTATGCAAGACGGAAAAATCTTGAAAATAGGGGGCTCTGAACTTGTTTCTTTTGTTGAGGAAAAAGGATATGAAAGCTTTAAATAATCTTTTTTTGATTCAAAAGCAAATGAATGTTCAGGTAAATCACCTTAGTGAAACTGAATGGGAATTTTTTGTCCAAAAAGAAGGGGAATTAGAGGCCTTTTTCTTGGCTCTAAATCAAAATTTACGGGTTAAAGTGTGCTTACAGGGTGATAATGCTAAATCAAATATTAAATGTGCTTATTTATCAAATAAAAACAACAACTTAAATATAGATATTGAAGTTTTACATCAATGTAAAAATACCACTTCAAATCAAAAAATCAAGGGGCTTACCACAGACGAAAGTGCTGTTTCTTTGACAGCTGGCATCATTATCCCCAAAAATACGAATGGTTGTGAAGGATACCAAAATCATCGGGGAATTTTACTGTCAAATAAAGCTAAAATTTCAGCTACACCTCAATTAGAAATTTGGTCAGAAGATGTCGTATGTTCGCATGGATCAGCTGTAGGGCCTTTGCCAGAAGAAGAACTCTTTTACTTGCAAACCCGAGGACTGAAAAAAACGCAAGCAGAAAAATTATTGCTTTCTTCTTTTTTTAATGATATTGTACCAAACGAATTTGATACCCATATAGAGGAGTGGATGGATCAAAATGTATAAAAAAGATTTTCCGATTTTGGCTCAAAATATCACTTACTTGGATTCGGCAGCGACAACCCAAAAGCCAAAGGTATTATTACGTCAAACAAATACCTTTTATAAAAAAGATTATGCCAATGTGCATCGTGGAACGTGTAATTTAGCAAATCAAGCAACAACTCTTTACGAGCAGGCGCGTCAAATAGTGGCTGGTTTTATTGGGACAGATACTAAGAATATTGTTTTTACAAAAGGGGCAACAGAGGCTATAAATTTGGTGGCAGCAGGTTATGCACAAACCTTAAAACCTGGTGATGAAATTTTAGTTTCTATTGCAGAACATCATGCTAATTTCGTCCCATGGCAACAGGCTTGTTTAAGAAGTGGAGCAACATTTAAGGTCTTTAATATCCTACCTGATGGTCGTCTTGATTTAGAAGATTTTAAATCTAAACTGACCGAGAAAACAAAAATTGTTGCAGTGGCACATATTTCCAATGTACTAGGTATTGCTAATCCGATAAAAGAAATTGTACAACTGGCCCATGAAAAAGGTGCAAAGGTTTTAGTAGATGCAGCTCAGAGTGTTTCTCATCTGCCAATTTCAGTGAAAAGTTTGGATGTAGATTACTTAGCTTTTTCTGGACATAAAGTTTACGGACCAACAGGAATAGGGGTGTTGTATGGGAAAACAGACTGCTTAAATGAATTGCCACCTTATCAATTCGGTGGAGATATGATTGATGAAGTAAAAATTGAAGGAACAACTTTTGCCTTACCCCCAACCAAATTTGAAGCAGGGACACCTCCAATTACTCAAGCTATCGGATTAGGGATTAGTTTGGAATACTTAGAAAAAATCGGACTGGAAAAAATCAAAAAGCATGAACATAATTTGATGAAATCCCTGATTAAAGGTCTGAAAGAGATTCCTAATATTCAGTTTTTAGGGGATCCCAAATATAAAACAGCTCTTGTATCCTTTAATATTACAGGAATTCATCCAAATGATTTAGGTTTTATTTTGGCAAAAGAAAATATTTGTGTCAGAATTGGGCATCATTGCGCTATGCCATTACATACACATTTTAAAATGGCAGCCAGTCTACGTGTTTCTTTTGGACTATACAACACTCAAGAAGATGTCAGGACTTTTTTAAAGGCCTTTCATAAAGCTATAGGATTTTTCAAATGACAGAAGAATTAGATAATTTTATTGAGTTGGATTATAAAGCAACTGCTGGTGAAGCTTTGGCAACAGGTACAAAAAAGGCTACAAAGGACGAGATTATCACCGCCATTAAATCTGTCCAAGATCCTGAATTGATGATTAATATCTATGATTTAGGGCTGATATATGAAATCAATCAGAAAGAAAATGGTGATGTAGATGTCGTGATGACGCTGACTTCACCAACTTGTCCATTGGCAGGGGATATGCCCAAAATGGTGGCGAATGCAATTTCCTCTGTTTTAGGAACCGGTATAGTCACCGTAGAACTAACTTTTGATCCTCCTTGGGGATTGGATAAACTTTCTGAGGAAATAAGACTTTCTATGGGACTTTAATCTTCCTGATATTCCTTGACATAATCAGGAATTATCTTAGAATCGTCGATAAGTTCTTCCTCATCCCTTTCAGCTAAAGACAAAATTAAATTTAAAGCATTTTTAGCTACTTTTGGGTCTTTAATCTGGGTATAAGCACTGATTAAATCACGAATATCCTTATTAAGTAAAATACTTATATCAAATTCCTTAGAATTGTCAGATAAAATCAATTGATTTGAAATTTTTCGAGGACTTTTATTACATGTATTTTTATCTAAATTTTCATAAAAATAAGCAACAGATACTCCCAATACTTGGGCTAAATCCCACAAACGACTAGCCCCAATACGATTAAATCCTTTTTCATATTTTTGCACTTGCTGAAAAGTAATACCCAACTCATCAGCCAAACGTTCTTGACTAAGTCCTAACAGAATACGACGACGCTTTAACTGAGAACCAACATGGATGTCAATGGGATTCGGAGTTCCGTCAGAAAGACGACCCCGAACAGTTCCGTTTGTCAATTTTCTTTTTTCTTTCATGGGCTTATAGTCCTTTCTTCCTTAAAATAAAATACAACTATTACGATTATTTTACATATGCTTTTATGGATTGTCAAGCAAAAAAATCTTTTCGAACACACAATGACAATCTATTGAAAAAAGAGAAAGTGATTCGAAAGAATTTTATTGACTTTTTATGAAAAATATTTTATAATAACAAAGAATTATCTTTTATCTGAAGGGTGGATCAAAATGACTTCTTTTTCAAAAATAGATGAAAATTCAGAAATAACTGATTCTCGTTCGTTGTTGGCAGAACTGATTGAACAAGGACGTGAACGAGGTTTTTTGTTAATTGATAAAGTTAAAAAGTTAATTCCACCGGAAGCCCAAACAGAAGAAAAGTGGGAAAAATTGGTGTCAACTTTTACGGAAATGGGCATCAATTTGGTTGACAAAACAGATGATATTATGGATGTTACAGAAAAACCAGAATCAGATGAACAAGTTTCAGAGCTTTCCGTAGGCTCATCAGAAAGTTCCACCGTTTCAGCTGTTTTACAAAGTATTAAAGATCCAGTTCGTCTTTATTTAAGGGAAATGGGTTCAGTAGATTTACTCTCTCGTCAAGGTGAAATAGCTATTGCGAAACGTATAGCTGCTGGTTTTAATGTTATGATGTACGGTTTAACAGAAACAATTTTGACTTCTCAATTATTGGAAACATGGCATTTAGATTTGGCTGAAGGACGTGTTTTATTACGTGAAGTAATTGATTTGGAATCTGCAATGGATTCTGCATCTAAATCACCCATCATAGAGGAAAACCAAGAAACAACTCCACAAAAAAAACAATTAGATTTATTTGATGATGATACTAAAGAAGATATGGAAGAAAATGAACCTATCGATGAGGAAGAGGAAGAAGAGGGTGTTCTTTCATTAGATCAAATGGAAATTACGCTTTTACCAATTACCCTCAATTTATTACAAAATATAAATTTATCTTTCAAGAAATTTTTTGCAATTCAAAAGGAATGCTTGAAACAAAAATCTAAGTCCGGAAAAACAGATGTTTCATTACAAAAAAAATATCATGCACAACAAGAATCCTTAATAGAAGACATCAAATCTTTACATTTAAATCCAGTTCATTTGGACTTACTTGTCAATCGTGTAAATGAAATTAATTCTTCATTAATGATGCAAGAAGGTCGTTTGTTACGTTTGGCTAGTTCTTCTAAAATTGATCGAGATGAATTCTTAAACACCTATAAAAAACACGAAGGCGATAAAAATTGGCTAAAAAAAGGAACCAAGCCACTTAATAAAAAATGGGCAGAATTTTTAGACAAACATCGTCTGGAAGCACGTGAAATTTACGAAACAATATTAAAAATTTCTGATGAAACTCAAATGCCTGTTTCTGAGTTCAGAAATCTTGTTAATGTCGTTCGTAAAGGACGCCAAGAAATGAATAAGGCTAAACAAGAAATGATTGAAGCCAACTTACGTTTAGTTATTTCTATTTCAAAACGCTATATGCATCGTAATTTACAATTCCTGGATTTAATTCAAGAAGGAAATATCGGTTTGATGAAGGCTGTGGATAAGTTTGAATATCAACGAGGAAATAAATTTTCCACCTATGCAACGTGGTGGATTCGCCAAAGTATCACACGTGCTATTGCTGACCAAGCACGAACAATTCGTATTCCTGTTCATATGATAGAAACGATTAACAAAATGTTACGTATGTCACACCAGATGCAAATGGAAACAGGACAAGAACCAACACCAGAAGAATTGGCTCCCAGATTGAATATGACACCCGAAAAAATCAAAAAGGTAATGAAAATTGCAAAAGAACCTATTTCTTTGGAAACGCCAGTAGGGGATGAAGAAGATTCTCATTTAGGTGATTTTATTGCTGATAAAAATACAGTTCAGCCATTAGATGCCGCTATTCAAAGTAATCTTCGTCAATCTTGCACAGCTGTTTTATCTACACTCTCACCACGTGAAGAACGAGTCTTAAGAATGCGCTTTGGTATTGGCATGAATACAGATCATACACTGGAAGAAGTGGGAGCACAATTTGCCGTTACCCGTGAGCGTATTCGTCAAATTGAAGCAAAGGCTTTACGCAAATTAAAGCATCCATCACGTTCCAGAAAATTACGGACTTTCTTGGAAGATTTATAATTTTTGCTTGACAAAGTTTAAATAAGTGATTAAACTGCCCCTATAAAAGGGGAGGATTATGGTTGATTTTTCATCATTATCTAGTGTGCTAAAATGGGACGGTTTTTCTTTGGTTAGTGGATACGCTAAAGGAAAAGCTTTTGTTTTAAGACCACTTTCTGATTATGAAATAAAAAAAACTGATACACCACTCGTTGAACAAAAAAAGTTTCACAAAGCCGTTCAATCTTTAGAAAAAGGATTTACAAAAGCATTAAAAAAGAAGATTTCTGCTGAGCAAAAATCATTATTAGAGATTTCTAAAATGTTGTTATTAGATAGAGGCTGGAATCGTAAAATTGAAGATAAAATTTCAGCTGGTTTTACGGCACAGACTGCTATTTGTCAAGTAAGTAGTGAAATTACTCGTCAGATGAGTGAAATAGAGGATTCTTATTTACGTGAACGGATGAATGATTTTAAAGATTTATCTGCTCGTTTGCTGTATTGTTTGGAAGGGGTCGAAACAAAAAAACTTTCAGGCTCTGTTATTTTGGTTGCAAAAAGTTTAGGTCCTGCTCAATTAATGGATTATGATTTATCCAAAATAAAGGGAATTGTTTTGGCTGAAGGAAGTACCACAATGCATTTGGCAATTGTAGCCAGAGCCTATGGGATTCCTTTAGTGGCTGGTATTCCTGAAATATGGAAAAAAATTCAAATGAATGATTTTATTGCTCTAGATGCCACAAAAGGAATTTGCTATAAAAATCCGTCAGATGAAGTGATGAACTCCTTATTAATGGGCGAGAAAAAAACACAACAACAAACTCTCCTAGCTCTGAAAGATAAAAATAAACCAGCTTTAACAAAAGATGGTATCAAGATTGAACTTGGACTTAATTTGGGTATGGCAGATGACGTTCTGCTATCCAATGCTCCATTTTTCGATAAAGTGGGACTTTACAGAACTGAACTTCCTTTTATGCTGGCTAAAAAACTTCCTGAGTGCGAAGAACAGACTGCTCTTTATAAAAAGGTATTGGCACAAACAAAAGGAAAACCAGTTATTTTTCGGACATTGGATATTGGATCGGATAAAGTACTTCCTTATACTCATCCTCAGAAGGAAGAAAATCCTGCAATGGGTTGGCGTTCTACACGTATGACTTTAGACAGACGTGCACTTCTGCGTGTTCAATTAAGAGCTTTAATTAGAGCAGTGGAAGGTGAAACATTATATGTGATGTTTCCAATGATTGCAGAGATGTCTGAATTTTTAATGGCCAAACAAACTTTAGATTTTGAATTAAATCGGGCAAAACAGGCCGGTGAAATGATTCCAAAGCAAGTTTATGTCGGAACAATGTTTGAAATTCCAAGTTTATTCTTTTACTTAAAGAATAACGCACAAGTATTTGATTTTATTTCAATAGGTACAAATGATTTAAAGCAATTTTTCTTTGCATCTGATCGTGGAAATAGGACTTTAACAGGTCGTTATGATAACTTATCGCCTGCCTTTTTATCATTTTTAAAAGAGATTCAAGTTTTATGTAATTCGGCACATATCCCTTGTTCTATCTGTGGGGAAATGGCAGGAGATACCGTGGAAGCAATGGTTTTAATTGGACTAGGTTTTAAGTCGTTGTCAATGAATCCACATGCTTTATTAAAGGTAAAACATGCTTTACGTCAATTAAATCAAGCTGATTTTGCTGAATATCTTAACCGGCTTTTAAAAAATCAGAATACTTCTTTGCGTTCGGGAATTGTTTCTTATTTACGTGACCATGGAATAGAGGAGTAATAATGGCTATTTTACTAGCAGATATTGGTGGAACAAATGTTCGTTTTAAATGGTTAAAACAAGGTAAGTTAG
>JAZLIX010000023.1:0-25506 GCA_045617605.1 Alphaproteobacteria bacterium
TGCACAGGTTCTGTTTCAGAATTTAAAAAAGCCTTTTTGGGAATGCGTCCCGGTGATCAACAAAAATTAGTGGATATATTATCACAATTTGGTATTCAAATTACCTGGCCAACTTCAAAAACCGTTACTCCCGTTAATTTATTAGCAGAAGTAATGCGATTGGCCTATGACAAGAAAAAGCAAGAACAATCTCCTGAGGTTCAAGAATTTTTAAAATTATTGGATGTAATTGGAACAGATGATGACCCAATAAATCCAGCAACAAAAACCCTTCTTTCTAATTTATTTCAGGTATTGGATAATTCTGAAAAAGGGATGTTATTAGCTGTTTTAGAAAATCCAGCACGAGCAAAGAATTTTTTAGATATATTCACAAAAATGCCACATGATCAAAACTTACTAAGAAATTTCAGAATGCTATTATATGATATGGATAAACAAAATAATGGGCTTAGTAAAGGAAATCGATTGCTAGCTAACGAACAAGGAAAAGCCTTAAACTTAGCTCAACATTTACAACTTCAACACACAATGCAACAAATGATACGAATACGTTCACGAGGAGAGAGAACTCGTTCATAAAGACGATAAAATTTTATCACACACCTGTTCTGGCGTCAGATTTGTCGTATCAATCACCAAATCAAATTGATTAACATCCGTAATATCTAATTGATAGTTTTTAATAAAATGCGCATGTTCCAATTCGGTACGTTGTTTTAGGTAATTAAAGGTTTCTTGTTCATTGGCATAATTTTCACTGATACGACCTTTTGCCAACCATACACGTTTTGCAGCCACTTGCATATCCACCTTTAAACATACCTTTAATGAATCAGGTAAAAAATGAAAAGCCAATCGACTGTCCACAACGCAAGGTTGATTTTGCCAAGGGGGATTTTGAAAAACGGCATCAATTTCATGGTCAATGCTTGGATCTGTTATAGTCAAACGATTCAATTCAATAGTTGAAACTCCTCGTTTTTGAGCAATCATTCGTTGCGCCATACCTGTTGAATAATATTGCCAATTAAGACGCTTTACCAACATTTTAGATACCGTAGATTTTCCGCTACCCAATTGACCTGTGATTGTGATTAAAGTATGTGTCATTTTTCTTCCTTTTTTAGGGAGTGTGGCAAAAATCCCCAAAAATGTCAAGAGAGATTTTAAAAATCACTCACTTGATTTAACAGAGGATTTCACACAAAACTCAAGATTTTTAAAATAACATTTTTTTATTATAGTTAAAAGTTATCCCCACTAACGCAGGGACAACTTTTTATTTATATTCACATTGGGATGTTGTTGCATTCAATACTAATGTATCACTACATGCCGAACAGCGCTCTTGAGTATAACCACTCACACTTGTACTAGATCCTTTTTGAGGACAAAGGTAACAGTAGTTGACGAATAACCTTTTGGGTTCGTAAATTCATCAATTAGTTCAGCTGAAGGTGTTGTTGGGGCTTTTAAACCATTTAATGAAATCTTGCTGGCAACAACAACGGCTCGTTTTGTTACTTCTTCTAATAATTCATTGGTTTTATATTTTGTCATTGCTGTTTTGAATCCAGCAATACCAGCAACGGATAATACCCCGATAATGGCCAATACGCCCAACATCTCAACCATACTACGTCCGGTTTCTTTCATCTTCCCCTTTCTTCTAAAGACCTTTAAGGGAGTACACAAGAAAAAATACCTTGTCAAGTGAAAAATTATTTAATAAGATTCTTCGGACTATCGTCCTCAGAATGACAGAAAGTTGTGATGAAACTCCACCGGCTCACGCCGGTGGTATCATTTTAGTACAAATTACATTTGTCCAGCCCAGATTTCAAAAGCCCTAAAGGGCTAGGCTGGAATTTCTACATCTACCTGCTTGCGCAGGTAGTTTTACGTTCGATGTATAAAATCCTTCACTTGCGTTCTGGATGACGAAAAAAAGGTACTTCACTAACACTTAGGATAACAACAAAAAAACTTTTCCTCATTCGTTCAGGATGATACTTACTTATCACCTAAAAAACAAAAGGAAGATTCTTCAATGTGCTAAGAATAATCATAGCTAAAAAAAATAGCACTTGACGATTTAAGTAGAATGAAGTAGTATTTTCCTATGACTGACAGGTTAGAAGAAATTGTGGATAAAGATTTAAAATTGACGGGCAAGAAAAAAGAGGCTTTTTTGCGTGAGGCAAGAGCTTTGCGAGCCAATTTAGATTTACGCAAAAAACAACAAAAGGAGCGTCAATGTATGCATTCAAAATAAAAGGTGGAAAACAACTGGCCGGTGAAGTGGAAATTAAAGGAGCAAAAAATGCATTGCTCCCCCTGATGATTTGTACCCTGTTGACAGATGAACCGATTGTTTTACATAATTGTTCCTTGTTAGCAGATGTTAAAACTTTAATGCAATTATTGGAATCATTGGGGACAAAGATTACGCTGTCAGGCGACACAATGACATTACAAACCCCCAAAATCCTTAGTACAATGGCAAGCTATGATTTCATTTCTAAAATGCGGGCAGGCTTCTGGGTATTAGGACCATTGTTAGCAAGAATGGGAGAAGCAACCGTTTCTTTACCCGGGGGATGTTCAATTGGGGCTAGAGCTTTGGATATTTATTTTTCTGCCCTGACTGAAATGGGTGCCGAAATCAAAACAGAAAATGGCTATATTGTTGCGAAAGGTCAATTGCATAGTGCGGACATCACTTGTTGGCGAGTAACGGTGGGAGGAACGCACAACACAATTATGGCAGCCTGTCTGACGCCTGGAAAAACTGTCATTCATAATGCAGCACTGGAGCCTGAGGTCATAGATTTAATTCAAATGCTGACGCAAATGGGCGCACGCTTTGAAGGGGTGGGAACACGTACTTTGACCATTTATGGCGTGGAAAAGTTGCATGGGACAGAATTTACCCCCGTTCCAGACCGCATTGAAACGATGACCTTTATCGCAGCGGCAGCAGTCACAAAATCAAAGATTTTCCTGAAAAATGCCAGAGCTGATTTGTTAAAACCTGAACTGGATTTGCTGGCCCCCAGCACCATTTTGATTGAACAAAAAGCAGATGGTATCAGTGTTGATGCAAGGGAGGCGCATTTGAAAGCAACTTCAATTATTACTGGGCCTTATCCTGAATTTGCAACCGATAATCAATCGCTGTTTTGTTCTATGTTGGCTTTGGCTGAAGGCGAAAGTATCGTTTATGAAAAAATGCATGACAATCGCTTTATGCACGTACCCGAGCTGAATCGAATGGGCGCAAATATCCGCCAACTAGATAATACGCACATTATAATTCAAGGCGTCAAAGAATTATCAGCCTCAACCGTTATGGCGTCAGATTTACGAGGCGGAGCGGCCTTGGTGATTGCGGCTTTGGCAGCCAAAGGGGAAACTCTGCTTCAACGGGTCTATCACATTGACAGAGGATACAAGCGTATTGAGGAAAAATTACAAGGTTTAGGCGCCGATATTGAACGGCTGTGGTTAGACTGAACGTACAACTAATGCCTTTTTAGTCGGATCATAGAAGAAGGCAAGTTTGCCATTCATCAAGTCTTGAACCCTTTTTCCATAAATTTGATAACGCCAACCACGCATAAAACGAGCTTCATCAGGTTGTGATAAGTACTGCAACAAATCCTCGGTATCCGCAATCAGAAGGGGAGCAACATTATTTTCTTCAGCGACCACATTTAAAAGTAAACGCAAGGCTTCCACCCGATTCTTTTTATTGGGACGCAAAATAGTATTTTTCTTGGATATCCAATTTTGTGGGGACTCTTGTTCCACCTTTAAACAAAACTGACATAAAGACTGCCCCATTTCCTGTTCCAAAAATTTAGGGGAAAGTGAACGGAGCTTATGAAAATCTTCAACCGTTTTGGGATAAACTGCAGCACATTCCGTTAAAGTATTATCTGACAAAATATATTGACGAGGAAGATTCAATTTTTTTGCCCAATCTTCTCGCCATTCACAAAGCCGAGCCAAAAGATGAATTTTTGCAGAATCT
This sequence comes from Alphaproteobacteria bacterium, assembly GCA_045617605.1. Classification (GTDB taxonomy): domain Bacteria; phylum Pseudomonadota; class Alphaproteobacteria; order CAAHEQ01; family UBA3637; genus UBA3637. The sequence goes on from JAZLIX010000023.1 coordinate 4,040, forward strand.
TGAAAAGGAATACGAATCTTTTTTAATAAACGTCCCGCATCTGGTTCATAAAGAAGTGGATCTAATGAGCCTTGAATTTCCTCTTGAATCCAATCAAGGCGATTGGCAGAACAAATTTGATCCATCATCTTAACATAAACATCCTTTAATTCTATCACATCATGCAAGGCATAGTTTTCTTGTTCTGGTGATAATGGTCTATGCGACCAATCCGTCACTCGCATTCCCTTATCCAATTCAATGCCCAAATAATCCTTAACCAATCGTTGATAACCCACATCATTTGGGTAACCACAAACCATCGCTCCAACTTGAGTATCAAAAACTGGAGTCGGTATTTCGTGCATTAAATGGTAGAAAATTTCAATATCCTGGCGACAAGCATGAAAAACTTTAATTACTTTTTTATCCTTTAGAACTTCAAAAAGAGGCGATAAATCCAAATCTGGCGAAAGAGCATCAATCAGCCAAGCCTCTTTCCCTCCCCCAACTTGAACCAAGCATAACTCAGGATAAAAAGTCTTTTCACGAATAAATTCCGTATCAACCGTTATAAACTTCAGTTTATGTAAACGGACGCATAAGCGTTGCAATTCCTTTGTTGTCTGTATCATAGGAACAAGCATACACTTTTTTTACTTGCGATGCAACGAAAAATTTGATATAATAAAGCTATGGATTTATTATGGAATAAAGCATCTTTGCAAATTTATAAAGCTCTGAACGGACAAGTTCGTTTGGTAGGAGGATGTATTCGGGACTATTTATTACGTAAGCCTATGCATGACCGAGATATGACAACCCCTTTAACACCAGACGAAGTGGAAGAAGCTCTTAAAAAGGCAAATATTCCTTTTGTTTCTGTGGGTAAAAAATATGGTACAATTACAGCTGTTATTGATGATGAGCCCTATGAAATTACAACTTTACGCAAAGAAGAAAAACATGATGGACGCCATGCCGAAATGACATGGACAACTTCGTATAAGACAGATGCTTTACGTCGTGATTTTACAGTTAACGCTTTGTCTGCTGACGTCAAAAATAAAATTTTTGATTACACCACCGGACGTAGTGATTTAGCCCAAGGACTGATTCGTTTTATCGGGGATCCTGAAAAAAGAATTCAAGAAGATTACTTACGTATTTTAAGATATTTCCGCTTTTGGTCGGCTATTTCCAATTTGGATTTAGATACAGCGGTTTTACAGGCCTGCAAGCGTCATAAAAAGGGATTAGAAATTTTATCCACCGACCGTCTAAGAGATGAGTTATTTCGGTTACTTTGTACACCAAGAGCTGAAGAGGCTTTGACGGCCATGAAAAAAGCAGACTTGTTGACATCTAAAATGTTAGGACTTGACTTTTCTAAAAAACAAAGGCAATCTTTAAAAGAATTAAAAAAAGAAAATCTGTTAAAAAAATATGGCTTTACGGCCTTTAAGGGGGAAAAATGAAACAGAATAATCAATCAGGACGTACCATGTTGGAAATGTTGGGGGTGTTGGCCATCATGGGCATTATTACCTATGGTGCTATTGCTGGCATTAACTATGGAATGAGTTCGTACAAAATCAACCAAACCTACAGTGAAGTACAAGATATTATTCAAGGGGTGGAAGATTTATATTCTTGGAGTAAAGGGTATCCACTTGACGGAGATGAATTAATGAGGGCTGTCTGTAAAAACGATATTTTTTCGGATAGTAGTTCCTGTACAAATGGAGAAAATATAACAGTACGTGGTTCTTTCGGTGATATGCAACTTGTACCCGTTGACGTTGGAGAAGGTGTGGCAAAAAATTTCGCCATTCATATACGTGTGGCTGATTCAACGGATTGTACACGATTGGTCCAAATGGATTGGAAAGCCAACAACATTAAGTGTACAAATGAATCACCAAACGATAACTCCGATAATTGTACATGCAGTGGCGATGGACCTTTTAATTTATATTTCAGCCCACAATAAATTATTCTTCCAATAATTGACGCGCAAGACGTATATTTTCCTGTTTAAAACGAGAAAGTTTTAATAGTGCGTGTAATTGAGCCAATTCATACAAAGGAAGAGTTCCTGTATCCAACATTAAATCTTTATCTGATTTGATGAACATTTCTGCCACAAAACCAGACGCTTCACCCCCATTATCCAAAAAGTCATTAATGGCATCCACATAAATCCATTCTTTACCTGTTTCTTGAGCAACTTGTATTTTTTCAGAAAAATTCTGACGGATATACTGAATAACCTGATTAGGTAACATAATAGGACTCATCCCCCCAATATGGCTGGTTGGATTTTTAGGCTTTTCAACAAGTCGATTCCCCACCAATATGGAATTGTTGGATACATCTTCACGCCAAAGACCTGTCAATAAAATATGTTTTTGATTTTTCAGAAATTCATCCACCAACTTTTTAATATGCGGATTATTGGGGTCCTGAGATAAAATAATATCATCAGGAAAAATTAAAGCAACATCCCTGTCGCCAATTTCTTGGCAGGCACAATAAAGAACATGAGCCGTTCCCAATGGTTTATCCTGTAATACAAATTTTAAATCAACATCCTCGGGTAAAAAAGTAGATTTTAAAGCTGTTGCAATTTCTGTTTTGCCCTTGGAAAGAAGTTTATCTTCCACCCGTTTATCTGTTTCCAAAGCCCGTTTAAAACTATCTATCACTTGATTAGAAGAACACACAAGTGTTATATGACGCCCCCCCATTGTAATGATATCCTTTAAAACATAGTCGATTAAACGTACATCGCCAAAAGGCATCAGACATTTATGAGGAATCCCTTTAGAATGTGGAAAATTACGGGTAGATTCCCCAGCGCAACAAATTACAAATTCAATATTTTCGTACATTTAATCCTCCTTTATTTGCATTATTTTTTGTACAAAAGCCCAATTTTGTTCTTTAAAACGAGATAGCTTTAACATAGCATAGAGCTGACCTTGTTCATAAAGAGATAAATTTCCCATATCTATCATCGTATCATTGGCTCCCTTTAAAAACAAGTCAACTTTATATCCTTGTTCTTCTGCACCCGCATCTAAAAAATCGTTAATTGAATAAGAATAAATCCATTCTTGACCAGTTACCTTAGCCCATTTCTTTTTTTGGCGAAATTGTTTCTTCATAAATTGAATCAACTCATTAGGTAAAATATTTGGACTCATACCAGCCAAATGTGTAGGCGAATCTTTTGGCTTTTCTATAATCCTTTTATTAACGATAATAGCATTGTTACTGACATCTTCCCGTTCAACACCCGTCAATAAAATTTGTTTGGGATTTTTTAAAAATGTATCTATCAGATTTTTTACATGCGGATTTTTCTTATCATAAGAAACCAAAATGTCATCAGGGAAAATCAATACAACATGCTTTTTTCCGATTTGTTTTTTAGCACAAATTAAAGAATGTGCTGTTCCTATAGGATGACGTTGCAAAGCAAACTTTAAATCTACATCATCAGGAATAAAAGTAGATTGTAGAATTTCAGCTATATCTAAACGTCCCTTTGTTGTTAATTTTTCAACAACTTTATGATCCGTTTGTAAAGCCCGTTTATACAGTTTAACAATAGCAGGAGTCCGACAAACAATCGTGATATGTTTTCCCCCCATATTGATAATTTCACTTAAGACATAATCAATCAATCGTCTGTCCCCAAAAGGCATCAGACTTTTATGAGGAAGTCCTTTTGAATGAGGGAAATTTCGGCTGGATTCACCAGCACAACAAATTACAAATTCAATATTTTCGTACATTTATTCCTCCTTTATTTCAATGATTGATAATTGTCTGGCCGGATTTTTAGAATCACGGCGATAGCTGTTATAGCCAAAATCAGTATAAGTATCAATCCCAACAGAATCAACAGTCAGAATACCAGAACGAGTTAACCTATATTTTACATAGGCATCAAAGTCAAAATGAATTTTTCCATTTTCCTCTGTAAAAAAATGAGCTTCGGTTGAAGGAAACAGAACCCGCATTTCGGTGGAAATTTCAAAACTTTTAAGTTGTAAATGAGGGCCAATTCCTGCCACCATATTGTGGGGATTTCCCCCAAGTTCAATCATTTTTAAAAGTGTGTTTTCTATCACCCCTTGAAAAGCCCCTTTCCAACCAGCATGAATAGCTGCAACCAAATGTCTTTTCTTATCAGCAATTAAAACAGGGGCACAATCCGCCGTTTTCACCGCCAGTTTCAAACATGGCTTATCGGTAATCAAGGCATCGACGGAGGGAGATTCGGGGGGAATATCCGATAAATAAAGGCAATCTGCTGAATGGACTTGATTCATCTTAATCGCATCAGTTATTTTTTCTGATTCAGCTGCGTTATAAAAACAAGCTTGACACCAATCTAAATTGAAGCACCCTACTTTTTCCATTTCTTTCCTTTTCGTTTTTGGCGTTCTGCTTTACGTTCTGCCCGTAAGTGTTCGTAGCGGAGAGTCATATAATAGCTCCCTACCCCAAAAAACAGAGCCCAAGGCAAGCACCCAACGGCCATACCTAAACCCCAATCCTGAAGTAAAATCTTAAAGGCCATTGCCCATTTTTCCCAAAAGGTATAATCAGCAAAAAAGACATTTTCTAAAGTCCCTTTTAAATCTGCATAACTGGTCATCGGGCGACACATCATCAATTGCCCCGTCACATAAAAACCATAGTAAATAGGAATCATTGTAAAAACGTTAGTAATCCAGGTATAGGCAAGACCCAAGGGAAGCGAAAAATCACGCTTAAAAATTTTCCGCAGAATCAACCATGTCATAAACACCAAGTACATTTGGATTCCGACCAGTGGTGTCATTGACCAAGCAACACCCACAGAAACCCCCAATGCTTTATATTTTGGAGGATGGGGAGAACGTAAAAGTGGAATCACCAAACGATACCTTAAAATTCTTTTCATCCTTTGCCAAAAAGTAAAATGTCGCATGATTATTTTTCCTTTCCTAAACGATACAAAATGGCACGTGGGGAAGCATAAGCTAACAAAATCAAACCCACCAAAATCATCGGAATACACAAGAGTTGTCCCATAGATAAATCAGCAAAAAATAGCCCCAATTGGACATCTGGTTCACGAAAATACTCTAACACAAAACGCCCCATTCCATAGAGTAAAAAGAAAAGGCCTGAAAAAAAGCCCGACCGTTGCCGTAAGCGTGGCACAAACCACCACAAGAAATTCAAGACTAAAAACAAAAAGAGTCCTTCTACACCTGCCTCATACAGTTGGCTGGGGTGACGAGGTAAATCGCCTCCATCAGGGAAAATCATGACCCAAGGAACAGACTGACTGACTCGGCCATAAAGCTCGCCATTCACAAAGTTGGCTAAACGTCCTAAAAAGAGGCCTATCGGGGCAACACAAACCAAGATATCCCCCATAGACAAAACTGGTATTTTTTTCTTATAGGCAAAGAGGATAGTCGCCACAATCACGCCCAAAAGGCCACCATGGAAGGACATACCGCCCTGCCATACATAAAGAATCTGAAAGGGAAATTCCATAAAATAACGAAAATTATAAAAGAAAACATACCCCAATCTGCCCCCCAGAACAACCCCGACGGTTGCCCAGAGCAAAAAGTCATCTATCTTTAGGACTGTAAAAGGACTGTTGGAATGACGGGACATTTGACGCGCCAATCCCCAAGCCCCCAAAAGGCCGAATATATACGCCAGAGAATACCAGCGTATCATTATCCATCCCCACTGAAACAAAACAGGGTCAATATCAGGAAAAGGAATGCCAGGATATGTTGTCATTTATGCTCCTTTAATTTGAAAAAAGCTTATGCAATTTTGATAAAAATGTCAAGGATGAAAAAAAATATTGATATTTAAAATAAAATCTTATAAACTGAATTTGGATTTAGGGAAACCTGAATCCTGAGTACCTGAAAAGGTGCAAGAGAACCTATACAAGATATTAAAAGGAGGATATAAAAATGTTAAGGAAACGTATTACCGGAGGAATTACTTTGGATGGTGAAAATAAAAACAAGTATTTATTAGGTGGAGTTCCTAGAAGAACATCTGAAGCTCATGTTGCGGGGACTTATTTAGGCTATGCTATTATAAATTCACCTGAAGGAATGGTTGAAAGAAGAATAGATGTTCCAAGGGGGGTTAAAGCCGTTGATGCAGAATATGTATTAGATCAAGTTAAAAACGGAAATACACCTCTTTTTTATAGAGATGGACATGAAGAGAATGATAATCTATTACAACTAGGATCAGGAAAAGTACATCCAATTTCAAAAGGTTTTGTTTTAGTGACAGACCCAACAAGTGAAGCTAAATTTGAAGGATTAACATTAGAAGATAAAGAAGTGGTTATCTCTACTGCACCTAACATTCACCTAAACCTTGATACAGAAGAAATTTCCTTTAATGACAACTTAATAAATGAAATATTCTTATCCAAAGGAAAGGGCTCTAGATAAATTTCCTTGCGTTTTGGGGGCAATAAGTGTATAATGAGAAAGATGCGCTTGTAGCTCAGCTGGATAGAGTGTCGCCCTCCGAAGGCGAAGGTCGTGAGTTCGAATCTCGCCAAGCGCACCAAAAAAACACACAAAATGAAAGAAAAAAATGAGACACTTTTCAAATTCTATAAACTGGGATGATGTAGAGGTTTACAGAGGAGAAGATGTTCTTCATGGTCATCGCATCAATGTAGAAAACATGTCTGATGCAGAAAGAGACTCTTTGTTAAAAGAATTAGATGAAAAAGATATTGTGTACGCTGTACGTCGTGCCACAGTTGATTCTAAAACTGTAAAAGCGGGAGATAAGACTGTACGTGTGATTGAACCAAAAAGTGTTGAAAATTTAAGATATCTATACTTTGGTTGGGCAAAACAAGGAAATGGGTGTGATCGACCAATAATAGAAAAAATTTCTGAATATGAACGTCGTCAAGAAATCAAAAGAAATCAAGAAAAACCAACCACAGAAATTGATCGAGAAACAGCGGCAAAATTGATTAGTTTTGCTTTTATGCTTGTAGAAAATGAAGGCTTTAAAACAGCTTCAAAAGAAAGTGAAAAAAGTGTTATTCATAGCGAAAATGTAGCCCGGGCCATGAAAATACTAACAGACAATAGCCAATCACTTAATTTGAAATTAACTGGTAATTCAGACCATTGGACAAAAGAATCTGCTGTTTTACAAAATATTGGAAAAGGCGATGATGATTTGAGAAAGATGCTAGCAAAAGCTATTCAATCAAAACTAGTGAAAAGCGGAAAAGAATACTAAATTGACTTTAAAAGAGGGCTGATAATCAGCCCTCTTTGGCTATTTCAGCCAAACGAGAAATCATTGTACGAACACCATTTAAACGTTTATCAACATCTCCCCAAGGGCGCATGACAACAACTTTTTGATCAGGGCGAATTTTCATAGTGCCCACTTGAGTTTGGATATAGTCAATGAGGCCTGCGGGATTGGGGAAAGTATTTTGGTAAAAACTGACGGTGGCGCCTTTATCCCCTGCATCCACGCGGTCAATATGCGCTTGTTTGGCAAGCACCTTTAATTCCAAAGTCAAAAACAGGTTTTCGGTTTCAACAGGATACAATCCAAAGCGGTCCTTAAGTTCCGTTCGCATGGCATTGATTTCTGCCAAATTCGTCAATTCACTTAAACGGCGATATAAATCCATACGTACACTTAAATCAGGGATATATTTTTCAGATATCAAGACGGGAAGTCCCACTGAAATTTGGGGCGACCAATCCTCCTCGGGTTGTTTTTCACCTGCCTTTTCTTGACGTAGAGCACCCACAGCCTCTTTAAGCATTTTCTGATACAAAGAAACACCCACTTCACGAATATGACCTGATTGTTCCTGCCCCAGCAAGTTGCCTGCCCCGCGAATATCCAAGTCGTGGCTGGCCAGCATAAAGCCTGCCCCAAGGCTATCCAATTTTTGCATGACCTCTAACCGCTTATGGGCATTTTCAGAAAGGCTACCAATCGTTGTCAAATAAGCGTAGGCCTTTTTCTTACTGCGTCCCACACGCCCACGCAATTGATACAGGGCTGCCAGTCCAAACATATCGGCCCGATAGACAACGATTGTATTGACATCAGGAATATCCAAACCTGATTCCACGATACTGGTGGCCAATAAAATATCGTATTCGTGTGCCATAAAGGCTGACATAATTTTTTCCAAATCAGATGGCGCCATTTGACCATGGGCTTTGACAATTTTTAAATCAGGCAAAAGGGCGTGCAATTTGTCATAGACTTCATCCATATCCGAAATGCGGGGGACGACAACAAAGCTCTGGCCTGCCCGAAAATGCTCCCGTAAAATGGCTTCCTTAATCACCACTGGGTCAAAGGGCATCACATACGTTTTAACCGCCAGTCTATCCACCGGAGGCGTGGCGATAATGGAAAGTTCACGTACGCCTGATAACGAAAGTTGCAGGGTTCGTGGAATCGGGGTAGCCGTTAGGGTCAAAACGTGGATACCTGTTTTGAGTTCTTTCAGGCGTTCCTTATGCGCCACGCCAAAGTGTTGTTCCTCATCAATAATCACAAGGCCTAAATTTTTAAAGTGGATATTTTTATTTAAAAGGGCGTGTGTACCGATAACGATATCAATTCCGCCTTTTTCCAACCCCTCTTTGGTGCGCTTGGTATCAGCGGAAGTCACGAGACGAGACAGCGAACCAATACGGATAGGAAAGCCCTGAAAACGTTTCACAAAATTTTCGGCGTGTTGACGTGCCAATAAAGTGGTCGGAGCAACCAGCGCCACCTGCATTCCATTCATCACAGCCAAAAAGGCCGTACGCATGGCTATTTCTGTTTTACCAAAGCCAACATCCCCACAGACCAAACGATCCATTGGCTGACCTTTGGCCAAATCTGTTTCAATTTCGGCCATTGTTTTTAACTGGTCTTCCGTTTCCACATAAGGAAAACGAGCACAAAATTCCTGATAAAATCCATGTGGAGCCAGCAGTTTTGGCATTTTATTGACGGCCCGCTGGGAAGCTATCCCAATCAGCTTATCTGCCATTTGAAGTAAGTCTTTTTTGACCTTTTCCTTACGGGTAGCAAAAGAAGTACTCCCCAATTTATCCAATGTAATTTCATTAGAACCATAGCGAGACAACACATCTGCATTTTCAACAGGTACAAACAGTTTGGCATTATCAGCGTATTCAATTGCCAAGCAATCGTGAGGCGCGCCCGAGAGGACTAACTCTTCCAATCCCGTAAAGCGTCCAATACCATGGGTTTGATGGACAACTAAATCACCCACCGACAAAGTGGAAATATCACCGATAAAATCTTGATTTCTTTTGCGCTTTGGGGCGGATTGCATGCGTTCCCCAAACATATCCGTTTCGGTCAAAATTAAAAAGTCATCTGTTTGAAAGCCTGATTCAAAAGGCGCAACCAGCAAGCTGGGCGCACGTTTTATAGCCTCAGCCCACGTGGTTGCCCACTTTAAAGAAGTTCCTTTTTCCTTTAATAGAGCCAGAATCCGTTGCCCTGCCCCTTCGGTAAAAACACTGACAACAATTTTTTTGGGGGAGCCCGCAATAAAATCAGAAATCGCCTGAAAAATATCTTGTTTTTGTTGAACACGCACATCCAAAAAGTCATGGCCAGCGTGTGCCCCCTGGTCATAAGTTTTTTCCTGATGAAAAGGTGTCAGTTGAATTGTATCAAATTGGGAAAGTAAGGCATCTGTTTCCTTGGGCGACAAAAAGAAAAGCTGTGGTTTAATGGGGTGATAGACACCATTTGGATCCAGCTTTTCGGTGAGGGCTTGTTGGCGTGCCTGATAATACTCGTCCACCTGTTCAGCACGTGAAGTAATAGCATCGTGAACTGTGGGAGCCAAAAACAAACGGGTATCATCGGGTAAATAATCCGCCAGAGTCAGCATTTTATCATAAAAGAGTGGGAGAAAATGCTCTAGCCCCTGAACAAAATGCCCATCGGAAACGGCCTGATAAAAAGCATCTTCCTCACCTGCCTGTAATAAATCCCGATAGCGTGTACGAAAAAGGCTTTGAGTTTCGGGGGTCAACTGAAACAACAGAACAGGACGCAAAATAAGTTCTGATAAATTTCCATTGGTGCGTTGAGTGGCCGGATTAAAAAGTTTCATTGTTTCCAATTCGTCATCAAAAAAGTCCAAACGTACTGGATTTGAAAAACCCGCCGGATAAATATCCACAATTTCACCCCGTACAGCAAATTCACCTGAAGTTGCCACCACATCCGTAGAGTGATAGCCATTCTGACTTAAGAAATGGGTGAGTTGTGCCATAGGAATAGATTGACCAACTTTTAAAGTCAAAGTATTATTTATGATTACTTCTTTTGGGGGAATACGTTGCATCAAGGCCGATACAGTTGTCAGGACAATTTTATTTTTAGAGAGTTGAGGGAGTTGTGTCAATGTAGCAATTTGTTCCCCAATAATATCCGCTGAAGGCGAAATACGGTCGTAAGGCACTGTATCCCAGTTGGGATAAGAAAAGACTTGGATTTTAGGCGCAACCAAAGGAAGCAACTTTGCCACAAAATCCATTTGATTTTCATTACTTGCCACATACAACAATCCCCCTTTTGATGCTTCACGAGCCAAAATAAAGGGGTCAAATCCTGATGGAACAGAACTAAAAATCTTTTTCGTCATAAGGCTATTTTAAAGGATTTTAATCAAAAGCGCAAGATTTTCGATTGAAAAAAGAAAGAAATATTGATAGGATCCAACAACGAGCTTAAAAAAAGGAGAAATGATGAAATTAAATGATACATTAAGAACTGGGGCAAATGAGGGAAGTGAAACTATCACTTTTTACCATGTCAGTACAGAAGTAGAAGCCTTTAAGTCTTTTTTCCGAGAAGGGGCAAAATCTATTGGAAAAGGCTTGGGCGGACAAAAAGATGGCTTTTATGTATGGACAAATAAAAAAGCCTCTATACGACACTGTCGTTTCTTAAATGATTTCACCAAAGAATTTCTTGTTATTGGTGTCACTATTCCTAAGAAAAATATAATCTACCCACTTTGGCAACAAGATATGGAACTAAGTCAAGGAATTTTCAGATTATGGGTTAAATACAGTGATTTTATCAATAAAAATGGACAAAATTTAAACATTCCTTTTGACACACCTAATAAACCATTTGGATGGAAGTTTTCGTCTTTTTCTGGTTTTTCGTGTAAAAAAAACTATTCAACCTCTCTAAAAACGGATTTTTATAACATAACATTCAGTGGAATTGATGAAAATGGAAAAGGCAAACAAAAGACTATTTCAAGATCTGAGAAAATGTTACATGAAGATGCAAACGGAGCAGAGGATTCTATCAAATTCCAAATTTTGACAGATTGGTTGTGTCAAAATAATCCAGATTTAAAAAAAGATTATGATACATTGATGCAAAAAATAATGTTAGATGAAAAGGGGACGGGATTAAAATATACGGGGTCAGAGCCTTTACCCATTACATCAGCTGAATATGTCAAAATCAATGAAGATAGATCTTTTCATAAAGAAGTCATCTTTGATGCGAAAAAAGGAAAAAATCAAGTGTGTCCATTTTTAAAAATGAGTTTAGTACGAGAAAAATAATGAAAATCAGATAAAAAAACACTCTGATTTTTTTACTGGACTTTTTTTTACAAATATGGCAAAATCTTCCCAAAAAGGAGGAATTACATGTTTAACAAACCTATTTTACCTAATTTTCTAAATTCTGACAAAGCAAATACGCCACCAGCCCCTGTCAATCCTCCTGCACAACCACCCATGGAAACAACAACCAATATGGGAAATCAGCAATTATCAACAAACACTAATCAACAAACGTCTTTTGAAAAAAAAGAAGAAGTAGTTCGTTCTTCTGTCGCAACAAAAATTATAGCTTCTGAAAAAAAAGACGGACCTGTATTTTCAAATCAACCTGACAAACCAGCCAGTAGTGATGGTATTGTACGTGGGCCTAATCTACATGATACACGTTTTTCTGATATTTGGTTCACCCCAGAAAATATCGCCTATGTACGTGATATTCGAACACGGTTCGCCTTAACCCCCATTGAAACACCTGATTTAGAAGATTTTAGAAGAGCTTTGGAGCAGGGATTTACAGGGGCATCCAGTTATGCGGTTAAATTTGCCGGCGATTCATATCGTGTAGAACGTATCATGACAAATGATGGTGTTCAATTTAACTGTCGTAAAATGCCAACAGATACACCAGAAATTGAAACTTTAGGATTCGCAGAACCAATCGTAAAACATCTTTCTTCACTAGGACGTTCTGCTGGACTATTACTATTTGCGGGTCCAACGGGACAGGGAAAAACAACTTCTGCCTCAGCTATTATGAAACGTTTTTTGGATACAGATGGAGGATTTTTATACACGATTGAGGACCCTCCTGAAATGCCCTTAGGTGGACTTTATCATGCCAAAAATGGGGGGTTAGGTTTATGTAAACAAACTGCTGTTGAAAATGATCAGTGGGGTGCATGCTTAAGATCTGCCCTGCGTTCTAAACCTCGTTATATTCTGGTCGGAGAAATTCGAACTCCAGAAACAGCAAGTCAATGTTTAGTGGCTGCAACCTCAGGACACTTGGTGCTTTCCACTATTCACGCCAATGGGGTAGAAGATGCCTTGAACTCTATGATTAAATATGCCTCCTCTACTGGATTAGATGAAAGTCTGGTTGCTGACTTGTTAGCTCGAGGAATTTTAGGAGTTATTTATCAACGATTGGAAGGTGTGGAAAAATTAAAACTTCATTATGAAACAGCTTTTGCAAATCCCAACACAACAGCTGCCGATCAAATGCGGATGGCTATTCGTGACGGAAGTATCAATTTAGCAACCTTTATGGAAACCCAAAATACACGTATGTCACGTGGGATGCCTATGTTTAAGGAATAATTATTTTTTATAAATTTACTTTTTAATAAATAAAACTCCCCCTTAGATAACAAAGGGGAGTTTTTTGTACAGAAAAAATTAATTTTGGTTTTGTTCCTCTTTTTGAACACCCACTGATACGGGCCGAGAACGGGTCGGATTATAACGACTTTCTAAAGTTTGCTTCACTTCCTGTAACATAGGACTTAAATAAGGAACATTCATACTGATGACCGCACTAATAATTTTAAAAATAATGGCAATCACTAAAGTAGCTCCAATGGTTAACCCTACCCCACGAGAAATGCCTGCCACCAAATTTAACCAAATCAGCCGAGAAGTCTTATTAAGGTTAGTCACATAATCTCCAAAACGCATACGTTCCAAACGATCTGCCAATTTTTCAAGTTGGGTTATTTTTTCTTTTCTTGCCAATTTCTTTTGTTCCATATAATCTCCTTTTTATTCTGGAAAAACTTGGTAATTAACACGATTAGGTATGCGTTGTGTATAATGACGGCGCTCCATACATTTTTGATAATCATCATAATCTACCGACCAATCGGCATGAACATAATTCACATGAACAGGCATTGCCCCTGGATAAGGAATAAACTGAGCCCACACGCCATTTTCAGCATCATTATCAAAACGTAAGTTAAGCTTTTCAGGCTCCCATGGCCAAGTAGGCCATTCAAAAGGCCATGAATCCGCCTCTAACATACATTCACGATGATCCTTAGCGAACCAAGCCACCCCTGTATTTGGGCGTTCCCAATAAAAAAGTTTTTGCCCTTGTCGATCATCACCCTGGACAAACCAACAGCCCCCCAATAAAAACAGACTTAGTAGAAAAACTTTTTTCATCTACCCTCCCTAAAAATCTAAATTTTTATAATGCTCATAGGGCAAAATACCCGCCACAACATCCGACAACAAAGGACTGAATGTAGGACGTGATTTCATCTTGGCATACCACATTGCCCCATCCTGACAATTTCCCCAATCCAATTCCCCTAAATAATCCAAAACAGATAAATGTGCAGAAGCTGTCAAATCTGCAAAAGAAAGTGAACGCCCACCTAAAAAATTACGACGTCCCGCCAACCAATCAATATACTTTAAGTACTTGGCCAAATTTTCACGTCCTACACGAATCATAGAAGAATTAGGTGTTTCTTTTGTTTGAAGAACTTTCACAACCCGTTCCAAATAAATCGGATACACTGCATCATGGTAAAATTGAGTATCAAACCATTCGGTCAAGCGACGAACTTCTGCACGCCCACGAGGTGTCTCACCCAGTAAATTGGGGGTAATTTTAAGTTCATTTAAATACTCACAAATCGCATTAGCTCCAGATAAAGAATGACCATCAGGTTCAACCAACAAAGGGACTGTTCCTAAAGGATTCTTTTCCAAAAAGGCCGGACGCCTTTCCCATGTTTTTTCTTGAATCAATCCCACAGGAATCCCTTTTTCAAGCAATGTTAAGCGCACACGACGACAAAAAGGATCCAAGGGATAATGATACAAAATAACTCTATCCGTCATTTTTCCCCCTTATCTGCTAATTTCAATAAACAAGTGGCCACTTTTTGGGAAGGAGAATCAGCCCCACCCAATCCCAATTTTGTTAAACTGGGTAAAACCTCTTGAGTCGGATTTTGAAATAAATTTTCAGCTGTTTCAAGCAATTTTTCAACTGTACAATTTTCCTGTAATAATTCAGGGATAACCGCTTTATCCTGCAATAAATTGATAAGATTCACATATTTAATTTTAAGGATATGGCGTGCTAAAATAGCTGTCAATGCATTCAATCGATAAGCAATTAAATGCGGAACTTTGGCCATAGCAAGTTCCAAGCTAACTGTTCCACTGGCCGCAAGCGCAATAGAAGCCGATGCAAAGGCATCATAACGAGCTTTTTCACCCAGAATAACTGCGTGAGGAATTTTCCAATCTTTCATTTGTTCTGTTATCTTATCTACAACGGTTTGAACTGTGGGAACAGCCACAAATAAGTTAGAGTGTTTTTCTGCCAATTTTTCAGCCGTTTGCATAAATAGAGGTAGAAGCGTTTTAATTTCATTTTTACGACTTCCCGGTAAAAGAACCAAAACAGGTCTTTCAGGGGCAAGATGATATTGTGTACGGAATTTTAAAGCATCACCTTTATCAGCCCCTCCTTCAATCACAGGATGTCCCACAAATGTTGTAGGTAAGCCATAAGGGGTAAAATAATCTGGCTCACTAGGAAGTAAGCAAAACAAATGGTCTATCCATTTGGGCAGTGTTTTAGTCCGTCCTTTTTTCCAAGCCCAAACTTGTGGCGCCACATAATGCGCATGCGGAATATCCAGATTGACTTTTTTAAGGGCTTGATGTACCCGAACAGAAAAAGAATAAGAATCAATTGTTAAAACAACATCCGGCTGAATCTGTTTGATATCCGTTATAATTTCTTTTAAATGACGCAAAATTTTCGGAATAGAAGGAAGTACTTCCATAAAACCCATGACAGAAAGATCCTTTATGTCAAACAAGCTGTTGAGCCCTTCGGCCTGCATTGTTTCGCCACCAACACCATAAAAAGCAATATCGTTATTTGTTTGGCTTTTTAAAGCACGCATCAAACGGGATCCCAACAAGTCCCCTGATGCTTCCCCTGCCACCAAATAAACTTTAATCGTCACGCCTTAACCCCCACAATAAAAAGTCCCAATTGATTTGCAAGCTTTACTGTTTGTTCAGATTGGCTGATAAGAACCGAACCAGCCTCTACTGCAATTCCTGTAAAACCCGCATTTTTTATGGCCTGAACTGTCGCTGGACCAATGGTAGGTAAATCCATACGTCTATCTTGCTGAGGCTTGGCAACCTTAACTAAAACGCCCCCATTTCCTTTACGTTTTAAATCAGCAGAACGACGAATAAGCGCATCTGTCCCCTCTATCCCTTCTACAGCCAATACAAGCCCCTGTTGCACAATCACAGATTGACCAACATCTGCTTTGCCTAAAAGTTTAGCAACCTCAAAGCCTCGACGAATATCCGATTGGTCTTTCTGAGTGGGTATTTCTCGGGTATAAACACCTGCTGTCGCCAACAAGTGAGGCAAAATAGAATCAATACCGACAACACAGAATCCCTCCCGTTCTATTTCTTTAGCAATGCCACGAAGCATGCTGTCATCCCCAGATTTTTTTTTGAGATGGGCAATCGCCTTGAGTCCCCTTAAATCAGGGAAAAGACCCACCAATGAAGGACGTTTGACGGCCCCAATCATGACGACTTCTTCCACACCGTTTTTTTTCATTAAACGAAAACCTTTACCAACAGCCCCCAGACGAATCCATGCCATTGGTAATGCTTTATCATATTCTTTGGGATTCGCCTGTCCTTTAAGGCCCAGTACAAAAAATGGCCGTTTCATCCGTTCACATGCTTCAATCAAAGCATGCGGTAAAGCCCCAGAACCAGCAATAATCCCCAATTTTTTCATTTCTTCTTCTCCGGTTGCATTATCCCATTTTTAGAAGGATTTTGACAGAATGTAATAATTTTACTGACAAGAGGATGCTTTTTATATTCTTGAGAAATTCTTTCTAAACGTTCCGAAAAAACTCCTTCCCCCATAAAAAGTTCTTTATAAGCAGAAGAAAGTTCCAAAACTAACTGTTTATCAACACCAGCACGTTGCAAACCCACCAAATTCAAGCCAGACAAACCATCACGCATCACAATTCCAAAAGGAATAACGTCTCTGGCTACGCCAACCATCCCCCCAATCATTGCCCCTTCACCAATATGGGTAAATTGTAAAACACCTGCCATTGCGCCGATAATTGCCCGATTTTCAACAACCACGTGTCCTGCAAGGCCTGCATTATTACTCATCACAATATCATCCCCAACAATGCAATCGTGTGCCACATGAGAGCCCACCAAAAACCAGTTGCGTGAACCAATTATGGTAATCTTTTGATCTACATCCGAGCCTGTATGAGCGGTAAAGTGTTCACGAAAAACGTTATCATCCCCAATACGGAGTTTTAAATCTGTGGCCTTATTGCGCTTATGCTGGCAAGGAAGTCCCAGCGAGGCAAAAGGATACAAAGTATTCCCTTTACCCAAAACTGTATCCCCAGCAATTACGTTATGAGAAATGAGACGTGTCCCCGAACCAATCTTGACCTCTGGTCCAACTGTGCAGAAAGGACCAATTTCAACATCTCCAGCAAGTTCTGCTTTTGAATCAACAATACTGGACGGATGAATTTTCGTCATAACTTAACCTTTCTTTAAAAACTTTTTCCAAAAACCAATTTTAACGTCAGCAATAACCTGGGCTGTTTTCTTTTTCGTAAGTCCACGAAGAGCCACAATTTGACGCATAAATTCATGACCTTCTTGTGCTGGTGAACCCATCAATTTTTTCATAGGTTCCACATTTCCAATCACACCAGATTGAGCTGCAACCTGAACACCTGAACCAATCTTAAGGTGTCCAGCATAACCAACCTGACCACCGGAAACAACAAAATCCCCAAACTCACAACTACCGGCAATCCCATTTTGTGCCACGATAACACAACAACGTCCCAACTTAACATTGTGGGCAATTTGGCACAGGTTATCAATACGGCAACCGTCCCCAATCACTGTATCGCCCATAGCCCCACGATCCACTGTGGTACAAGAGCCGATTTCAACATCATTTCCAATAATCACACGCCCTAATTGTGGACATTTTTGAGGCCCCTTGGTGGGACTCATCGCAAAACCAAAACCGTCTTGCCCCACCTGAGCACCTGGGTAAATATAGACCTTATGACCAGCAATACAATGGGAAACTGTCGCATTTGCCCCCACTGTACAAAGCATCCCCATTTGGACACCTTCTTCAATAACAGCATTAGCGTGGATATCGCACCCTTCCCCTAATACTACATTTTTTTCAATCACTGCCCCAGCAGCAATACGACACCCTGCCCCAATTTGAGCAGTTGGATCCACATGAGCAGCAGGTGAAATACCCGCTTCAAAAGTACGTGGATAAAAAGCAGAGGCCACCAACCCATAAGAACGATGTGCATCTTGTGAAACAAGAGCGATTGTTCCAGCTGGCACTAAGTCCTTAAATTTTTCAGGCACAATCACAGCCCCAGCTTTTGTATTTTTTAAAGCTTCACGCACAGAAGGAATAAAGGCCCAACTGACATCTTCGGGTGTTGCTGTTTCTAAATCAGCGACATCCTGAAAAACCTTGCTAACATCTATCCCTTCAGGTAAAACAACTTCACCTACTTCGGTAATTTTTGCCAGTGTTAATCCCCCTTCAATTTTATGGAAGAATTTTGTATCCGCCATATTAGCCCCCTAATTTAGCAGGATCTGGATAAGGAACAGAAACCACCAACTTATCCAAATTTTCCACAAAAGCATCTGTCATATCTGCCTTTTTATCTGCATATAAAACATTATTGACTGGTAACAGAACCTTCACCCCTTTTTGACGAGCTGTTTTTTCCACTGCTTGAGCAATTTCTTTTTCAGCCCCTTTGAGTGCAATTTGACTGGCCGCCACAATACGTTCTACCGCTGGACGATATTTATCTTGAATTACAGCAAAACGACGTTGTAAATTAATCACCTTTTTTTGATATTCATCAGCCTTCATCTTACTCTTTTTCTTTTCTAATTCTTGAGCTTCTTTTTCAAGATCAGCCGAATCTGCCATCATACGAACACGAATCTGTTCTTCATATTTTCTTTGTTCAGTAATCACTGATTGATAAAGTTTCGCTTTCGTTTGAGCTGCCCCAAAATCAATCACGCCAACACTGGGACGCATCATCAAACATCCAATCCAAGCTAACGCACAAACTCCAACCAAGAGTCCTGCTGTTAAACGTACTTTTTTATCTGCACACATTGTTTTTACTTTTGTTTTCATTTTAGAATCCTTTCCCAAAGTTAAGTCTGAACACACGTGTCTTATCAAATTTTTCTTTCACCAAGGGGTACGTGAAGTCCAGATTAATAACCCCCATCGGTGATGACCACAAAATACCTGTACCAATACCTACACGAATCTTGTCTGAATAATAAGTTTCAGCCCTATCATATTCATCAGGTTTTCCAATATATCCTGCATCAGTAAAGAGTTTTCCTTTAATCCCCATTTCTTTTGGTAAGCCCAATGGGAAAGAAAGCTCAGCACTGGCCGTCGTGTACCAATTGCCCCCCAAAGCGTCGTCAGAACGAATATCTCTGGCACTGACACCACCGTATTCAAAACCACGCAAAGAAGCATCCCCCAAGAAATAGCGGTCATTAATACGAACCTTTTGACCACCCCAGCCCCAGACTCGACCAGCATCCCCACGTAATGAGAATACAACATCATCTGTCACTGAGAAATACTTGATTCCCATCAAATTAACATTGTAATATTTACTGTCGCCACCTAAACCAGCCACATTCACCCCAAAAGAAGTATAGTACCCTGTTGTTGGATCAATCCGACTATCCCGTTTATCATAAATCAATTCTTGTCCCACCAAAGAAACAACTGTCTTTCCCCGTTGTTGTTTAATGGCTAAAGCTGCATCATCATCAATATTTGTAATATCATCTTGACGTAAAGTATAATGAGCAGTCTGACGGAAGTTTTCTGTATAATTCCATCCAAACCGAACAGTTCCACCAACTGTTTCATATTCATAGGAAGAAGAATCAGAATTATCCCGTGATGTCTTAAATAAATCAATTCCAGCTGTCAAATCATAATCCAAGAAATACGGATCAGTTAAACCAACCATGTATTGCGTTTCTTTTTGGCTGAGCATCACATTGATATTGGCGATATTTCCTGTCCCCAAAATATTACGTTCCACAATTCCGGTTTCAAACATCATCCCATCATAAGAAGACCAACCAACACCGATATTAAAAGCTCCTGTTGATTTTTCTGCCACAGTCATATTGGCATCCAAATGAAAGGGATCTCCAGGAACTGGAGAAGTTTGTAAATCAACACTAGAAAAATAATCCAAATCACTTACACGTTGTTTAGAACGACGTAATTGTGATGCATTATAAGCATCCTCTTCCTTAATCCGAAACTCACGACGAATCACTTTATCTTCTGTACGAGAATTACCAATAATATTAATTTGGCGAATAAAGATTTTTTCACCTTCTGAAACACGGAAAATAAGTGTGGCTGTCCCCGTTTTTTCATCCTTTAAAATATCAGGCGTCACATTCACAAAAGCATAACCAGCATTGATGAGCTTATCTGTTATGGCATCCACTGATTTTTCAACCAAATCAACGCCCACAACATCCCCTTCTTCAAGCAAAATTTCCTTTTTCAAATTCAAGTCTTTATTAAATTCGGGCAAGCTGACTTGAATATCAATATCTTTGACAAGGTATTTTTGCCCTTCATCCACTTGAACTGTTAAAATAAAACCTTCCTTATCGGGTGTCAATTCTGCCATCGCACGCATCACACGCATATCCAAATAACCATGTTTCAAATAAAAACGACGCACGAGTTCTTGGTCATAATTAAAACGATCAGGATCATAAGTATCTGTGGAAGATAAAAAGCGATACCAGGCCTTTTCTTGTGTCATCATTTCATCTTGTAAAGCCGAATTAGAATAAGCTTCATTCCCCACAAAATTAATTTCTTTTACATAGGCTTTATCACCTTCAGTAATTTCAAAAACAACATCCACTCGATTTTGATCTTGTTGAATAATTTTAGGTTCAACTGAAGCCGCAAAACGTCCATGACGTTTATAAACTTCCACCAACCGTGTTGCATCTTGTTCAAGTTTTCGTTTCGTATAAACATCTCGCGATTTCAACATCACTTCTGTTTTTAAAGCATCATCATCCAAAGCCTTGTTACCTTCAAAATACACTTCATGCACAATAGGATTTTCCTGAACTTTAATTTCAGCAATCCCATTATTCATATTAACTTGAACATCGGAAAAAAGACCCGTAGCAAACAAGGTTTTAGAAGCATTGTCTAAAACTTCCTCGGAAATATCCTGACCTTTTTTTAGGCGTAGATAATTCATCACCGTTGAATTTTCAATCCGACGTGTCCCCTCAATCCGAATATCGCGCAAAATTTCCGCCTGAGCAGACAAACTCATCAATGCAAAAATAGCAAGCCCATATTTTAATTTTTTCATCCCATAATCCTTTCCCAAATACGAGGTATATCCAACATCAAAGAATACGCAAAAATTAACATCAAAAGACTGATTCCCACCCACAAAAACATACTTTCAACTTTTTCTGGCAAAGGACGACGGAATATAGCCTCTAAAGCATAAAAGAATAAGTGTCCCCCATCCAAAACAGGAATTGGTAATAAATTCATTAATCCAATAGCAATAGAAACATATGCAATAAAAGAAAGTAAACTGATAATCCCCCCCATTAATGCATCACCAGAAAGTCGGATCGTAG
>JAZLIX010000024.1:0-9427 GCA_045617605.1 Alphaproteobacteria bacterium
CGCTGCCTTACCACTTGGCGACACCCCAAGAATGTATGTTATTATAGCAAACCTGATTTAAAATTGCAAGAAATAAAAAAGGCAATCCGAAGATTGCCTTTTTAAAAACCTTAAGCAGACTTTTTCTTGAATGAAGCAAAGCGCTTGTTAAATTTAGCAAGCTGACCACCGCTATCAATCAAACGATACACACCTGTCCAAGCGGGGTGAGAAGTTGGATCAATATCCAAACGAACCACATCACCTGCTTTTCCCATTGTTGAACGGGTCTTGAATTCTGTTCCATCTGTCATCACAACAGTGATTTCATGATAATCAGGATGTATATTTTCTTTCATTTCATTCTCCTTATTTGTCGTTGTAGGCGGGATTATACCTTTTTTTTAACAAAAAAGCAAGTCCTTTTTTAAGTTTTTTGTAAAAAAAGTTCTTTAATGACAATTCAATGGTGGTATAAAGCTGTCAATTCCCTGAATTTCCACTTGTTTCTGGCGACTGGTCAAGCCATGAGTGATAGTAATATTCTTTAAGGGAACACCTGTTTCTTGGGAGAGAAATTTAATCAAGGCCTCATTCGCCCGATTATCCACTGCCCGTTCACGAACAGCAACACGCCAATGTGTCCCATTCCAAAGACCCTGCCAGCCTGTCTGTTTAGCCCCAGGCGTCAGGCGAATTTTCAGAATCACTTTTCCCATTTTGTTCTTTCAAAGCCAAAATTTCCTGTTTCAGATTTTGAATTTCATTTTGAAGCTGATTAAAATAAGGGGCCAATTCTTTAGAAACCAGATGAGCACTTTCTTTTTGACGTCCCTTTTGGCGATAGGTTTTATAAGTACGCCAGATAAGATAAATGCCACCCAAAAATAAAAAGGCATCTATCAACCACAAACTGAGCGTTGTCCCTGCCGTTGCAAACATTTGTGAAGTATTCAACTTGCTCCAAGCCACTGTTTGACTGACCAAAGACGTCAAATAATTCCCCAGCGCAACGGGATTAGAAAGGCTAATCATATTTTTCATCAATGTGGTTGCTTGGGCCGATTGGTCAAAACGAACTTGCGCTTCCGTTATACCAAAGGAATTTTGAATCTTATCTGGCAATGCATTGTGGGCATAAAAATGTAAGGCTATCCCCGCCACCACAAAAGGAATTTGGTGACAAATAGACACAAACAAACGAATCAATCTTTCCGTCAAAGCTTTTAAAATTTTCATTTTATTCCTTAAAAAAAACTGTAAGGGTCAATATCTATCCGCATATCTACGGATGCAGGTATTTTAATATGATCCAACCAAAAATGCAAGTAATTTTGAAGACGCATTTCTTTTGGGGCTTTGACAAGTAAGCGGTAGCGGAACTTTCCACGTAGTTTTGAAATGGGGGCAACAACGGGGCCCAAAATTTCTATTCCCTTTTCTAGCGGGGCTTTTTTCGCCAGCATTTGAATCGTCTGCCAAGTGGCAAGCTGATTACGTCCACTGACAATAAGACTCGCCAATCGCCCGAAAGGGGGCATCTTTAAAAGCTTTCGGGTAGTCATTTCTTCGTTTAAAAAGCTATTTCTATCATTTTGAGAAAGCGCATTGATAATCAGGTTTTCAGGATTATAGGATTGCAAAAGGGCTAAACCTTTTTTTTCTTCACGTCCTGCCCGACCCATCACCTGTTGCAGGAGTTGGAAAGTGCGTTCCCCAGCCCGTAAATCTCCCCCAGCCAAACCCATATCTGCATCCACAACACCTACCAAAGTCAAGTTCGGAAAGTGGTGTCCTTTGGCAAGAACTTGTGTCCCAATCAGGATATCCAGATTCCCCGCCTCTATTTGTTGCATCAGTGTTTCAAAATCTTTCGGGTGAATCAAGGTATCTGACGTAATTTGAGCCACTTTAGCATTGGGAAAAAGGGTGGCGACTTCCTCGGCAATTCTTTCAACACCAGGGCCACAGGCAACCAGCGCCCCTTTTTCGTGGCATTGGGGACACTCAATTGGCGTGGGCATTGTATAACCACAATGATGACACTGCAAAGTATGTGTTCCTTTGTGTTCCACCAGCCAAGCACTACAATGGGGGCATTGCAAACGATGACCACACGCCCGACACAGCATCAACGGGGCATACCCACGCCGATTCAAAAAAAGAAGTGATTGTTCGTGGTTGGAGAGTCTATCTGATAAAGCCTCTTGCAATTCTTTGGAAATAAAACGGACAGGCCCTTTTTCCTTTTTCCGCATATCCACAATGCGTGTTTCAGGAAGAACTGCCCCCGCATAGCGTTCCGGCAATTTCAAGTGCAGATAATGTCCCTCTTTGGCGTGAATATAGGTTTCAAGACTGGGGGTCGCACTGGCCAATACAATCAGACAATCAGCGATTTTAGCCCTGACAACCGCCATATCACGTGCTTGATAAAGGACCCCTTCTTCTTGCTTAAAGGAAGGGTCGTGCTCTTCATCCACCACAATCAATCCTAAATTCAAAAAGGGCAAAAACAGGGCTGAGCGTGCCCCCACCAAAACTTGGGCTGAACCATTGCGAACCGCTTCCCATGTATCGCGACGTTGTTTTGGGGTCAGTGAAGAATGCCACAAAGCCGGTATGACACCAAAGCGTGCCTCAAACCGTTTCAGCCAGGCCGTTGTCAAAATGATTTCAGGTAACAAGACAAGTACTTGTTTTTTCTGTTCCAAAATATGGGCGATTTCTTCAAAATAGACTTCTGTTTTGCCGGAACCCGTTACCCCATCCAACAAAGCCACTTTAAAGCCTGTCAGGGATTGCATCGCTTTCACAGCCTTTAACTGTTGAGCCGAAAAATCAATCTGGGTATGGTCGGGATTCGGGGGCAAAAAGGTAAGAGGCTTGCGACTGACTTTTCCCATTTCGGCATTGAGTGCCATTTTTAACACCGCCCCCACCGGCGATAAAGTATAACCTGCCACCCAATTAATAAACTGAATTGTTTGTTTTGGAAGAGCCGGTTCTGGCACAATAGAGTCAATTTTTTTAAGCTTTTCTTCCGGAAAACTTTCACTTGAAGAGGTATCCCAAATAACACCTGTTGCTTTTTTCTTACCAAACGGTGCACGAACAAACTGCCCCAGATGGACTTCTAAATCCGTTAAATATTCAAAACTCCCTAAAGCCACAGGGAAAAGTACAAAAACACGTTGCATTTTTTCTTTTTTTCCTTTAAACTTTCCTAGTAAAAAGGATACACGAAATGCAGTCACAATTCAACCCCTTTGAATCAACAATTACGACAAACTTGCATCAAGTCGTTCAAAAATGGCAGGAATATCTGGTATCAGAAAAGCGTCTTTCATTATTGACGGCCGAGTCATATTTAGAAGATTTAAAAGAATTTTTTACCTTTTTATTGGATTATACAGGAAAAGAAGCCGAACTAAATGATTTAGAAAATTTAAAAATAACAGATTTTCGCGCCTTTTTAGCCTGGCGTGCGGAACAAAAAATTTCAAAAGCCTCTATTGCACGTGGCGTTTCCGCCTTGAAAAATTTCTTTCGTTTTTTAAAGAGAGAAAATCTGATAGAAAATAAAGCCATTATGGCAGTTCGGTCAGCCAGACCCAACAAGATTTTACCTCACCCTTTATCTGCCGAGCAAGCTAAAAAATTTTTAAAAGTGGCGCATTCCATGCAAAAAGAAGAGTGGCAAGGCGAAAGAGATGTCGCCCTGTTTACCCTGATGTATGGGGCAGGATTACGGATTGCCGAGGCACTGTCCTTGAATATCAAAGATATTCCCATGAATTCTGATGCGATGATGATTACAGGAAAAGGCAATAAACAACGTTTAATTCCACTGCTCCCTGCGGTTAAAAAAGCCATTCAAAAATATCTGGAAGTTCACCCCTTACCAACCCCTGACGCCCCTTTATTCGTAGGGGCAAGAGGAGACAGAATCAACCCAGGTGTTGTTCAAAGAACTGTTCGTCATATCAGATATGCCCTGAATTTACCAGATACAATCACCCCCCACGCTTTACGCCATAGTTTTGCAACTCATCTATTACAAGGGGGGGGCGATTTACGGTCTGTTCAAGAACTGCTGGGACACTCATCCCTTTCAGCCACACAACGTTATACAGAAATCACGATGCAAGATTTAGATCGTGTTTATAAGAAAGCGCATCCCAGAGCACACTAATCGTTATCAAAAGTAATCCGAGCCGGCACCTCATCCCTACGTTCATCCAAATAACGAATGACTTCAGGATCTGGTTCCTTGACATTACAATTATTACCTTCAAACTTCCAATCTATTACTCGATTATTCTGAGCATAAACCCATAAATTACAATAATGCAGTTTTTTATCAAGATGTTCTACTGCTATATTTTCAGTAATAAAGGTGTATTCAACAACCCCATAAGCATATTGTGTCGCTTTTTTAGGAGCACCAAAATTATCATACAAATTTTCCACTGATTCACCATAATAAATTTGGCTTCTGGATAAAGGAGTTTCAATAATATAAGGTCGCGCACATGCTGTTAATAAAAGTGTTGCCCCTAAAAAAAGTCTTTTCATCATAAATCAACTTCCGTTAGTATTTTTAATAACGATTTTTGCATATTCTGAATCTTAGTTGGAACCGGTAATTCTTTCCCAGATTTAAACAAAGGTTCTTCAAGTTGAATATCATTTTGACTAAAGGCTTCACGTTTACGCATTGGCATTAACCAACCATCTAAATCTACCTGCAACTGGTTATTTTTACCGAAAATCAATTGACCATTTCGAATCATATAAGCATCATTTCCTTGTTGGAATAGCCCCATAATATCCTTTTCGCTATTGACTTGTCGCAGTGTCACATTATTAACCTTTAATGTCACAGAAGAAGGCTCAATTCCCTTTTCTGAAATATCAACAGGAATCGCCAATGATCCAGTTCCCCCAACAGGGGTTACGCCTGTCAAATTTAAAAATGGTGTCATCTTAGAAATATCAAATTCTCTATCCGTCTTTAAATACAGTAAAGCACTTGGTTTACGATAAGGAATAAGGGCACTGCTTAAAGAAAGAGTTTCACCCCCCAAGTCTGCAGTCATACCTAATAAACGTAAAACCTGATTTTCCAATTGGAACGAAGCATTGATATTTGTCAAAGGAACAAGAGTATCAATTTTTCCAATAGATAAATTTTGGTTTGCCACAGACACAAGTGGAATCAATGATTGTAACGTTACTACACCATTGACAGGTCCAACTGCTGTTTCTTTAGCTTTAAAAGAAACATTTTGTAAACCAAAATAAAATGGTCCCGAAATATTGGCAGCCCCAGCAAAACGCAATTGACCAGTCGCCATCACTTGTCCAGACATCTCTGTCAATGAGGGTGAAAAAACTGAAGATAACTCAGAAAGCTCAAATGGCATTTGTTCTAAATTAAATGGAGATACCTTGAATTGCCCCACAAACGTTTTTTGGAAAGGTTGAAAAGTACCTTTTGCCTGTAAAGAAATATCCGAATCCTTTACAACAACATTTGCCTTTACTTGACGATCCAAGTAAGTCATATTCACTGAAACGGGTTGTTTTAATAAAGGAGAAGAAGTTACCACATCCTCTGCTGAAAATTGAATGGGGGCCATCGGATTATATAAATCTTGCGCCGTTAAATTGATCCCTTTCATTGTTAAATTTGGTGTTTGATAAAAACCATTTTCAACTTGAACATCAAAGGAATCTTTGGCCACTTGAGTAGAAAAACTACCACTTAATTGGCACTGATCTGCCTTAAGTTGTAAAGGATTTGTTTGGACATTACAAAACCCAGAAAGATTTACATTTGATAAAATCCAATTCAATGTAATCCTGGAATCATTTAATTGAAATAGTAATGTACTGGATGTTGGCATAAAGGTAAACCGACCAGATTCATTAATTACGATATCCTGATCTTTATACTTCAAAGCTAAACTTTGGTATTGTAAATTTGCTTCTGAAGAAAGATCATACTGACATTTTGATTGTGGTAAATTACATTTCATTTCACCATTTAATGTTCCTTCAACCCCCTCAATTAAAGCCGAATTTTGAACCAAACGATTAATTTTCACATAAATGGGTGCTAAAGTAGAAACAAGTCCTTCCTTAGTTATCACTAATTCATCCAATGTCAGTTTTAAATCCACTAAAGGACGAGCGTCTTGTTCCGAGGTATTTTTATACAATAAAGATAAATTTCCTTTAAAACCCTTTTCTGTATTCGTAAAATCTGTTTGAATTGTTTTTAAACTGTATCCATAATTCAAATTGACTTGAGATTGAAATGAATTGATTTTATTCGAAGCTATTTTAATAGAAACAGTCCCTTGTAAATCTTCGGGAGGACGATTGGCTAGCACCAACGTACCAGATTTAATTGTTAAATCCAACTTCCTATTTTGTACGTCTCCACTGACGGATAAGCTACCGTCCATCTTTAAAAATTCCTCGTTAACCATAAAAGGAATAACTACTTGAGCATCATTTGTATAAAGCCCTGACATAGAAAAATTAATCGGTATTTTTGTATCTGTTCCTTCAATATTTAACACCGCATTATTTATAGAAATAGAATTGATTTTTAAATCTAATCCTGCCTCCATCGGATTAGCAATCATCCCTAAAACAGATAAAACATTTTCAAAACCATCAGCATTGGCATCCGATTTTATGTTCAATTGTAATCCTTCAGCCGTTGCAGTTCTGATGCGCCCTTGTAAAAAATCAGCAAAAGTAGAATGAATATTAAGTTGAGGAATCACATACCTATTTTCCGCATCGTGTAAGTTTGTAACCCGAATACGAGACAAAGAATAATCAGCTATTTTTAACGAATCATATTTTAAATTATGATCTTCAAAAAAGTTTTCCAGATATAAGGGTAAACGGGCCCGAGCATAAATAGATAAAAATAAAGTAATTGCCCCCCCCAAATAAATCAGTCCCATAAAACCAGCCCAAACTCCACTTAAAAAATGGAAGAAGGATTCATGTGTACGACGAACAGAATCAAAGTAAAAAGTAATTTTCATAAATAAGACAACCAATCCCATAAAAGGTGATTGTTTTTTCTTTTTAGGCGTAACAACGATTTCTTCATCATCTTTTGCAATAGCGTTGTATAAATCCGTGTTTTTAGAGCCAGAACCGACTGAAGCCCCTGTCACAGGTGGCTGAGTAGAAATCGGT
This sequence comes from Alphaproteobacteria bacterium, assembly GCA_045617605.1. Classification (GTDB taxonomy): domain Bacteria; phylum Pseudomonadota; class Alphaproteobacteria; order CAAHEQ01; family UBA3637; genus UBA3637. The sequence goes on from JAZLIX010000024.1 coordinate 7,210, forward strand.
GCACGTGGAGGCATACCATTTGTATCCATATTTCCCCTTTCTTTTCTTACATCATATCGTCATTTTATGGCTTCGTCAAGCAGTTTTTTAAATTCTTCTTCATTTAAAATAGGAATTCCTAGTTTTACAGCATTTGTATATTTACTGCCTGGATCAGCTCCCGCCACCACATAGGCCGTTTTGGAACTGACTGACCCAGAAACTTTCCCTCCCAATTCTTGAATACGCGCCTTCACCTCTTCTCTGGCTACGGAAAGACTACCCGTTAAAACAAATGTTTTCCCTTTCCACGGTGTATTTCCTGTTTGCTGTAAGACTTCTTGCAATGTTATAAACTGTAATAAATTTTGCAAAAGTGCTTGGTTATGGGGTTCAGCAAAAAAATCAATAATTTCATTTGCCATAGCTGTACCAATACCGTCAATTTTTATCAGATGTTCTAATGCATCTGAAGACATAGCTGTTTTTTGAAAATTATCCCAAGTTTTAAAATAAAGGGCAATATCTTTCGCAGTTGCTTCCCCAATTTCTGGAATACCCAGCGCATAGATAAAACGATTTAAGGGACAAATTCTTCTTTTACGAATAGCATCAAACAATTTTAAAGCTGATTTTTGTCCCCATCCATCCAATGAAAGCAAATCAAAATTATGTTTTTCCTCTAGCATAAAAATATCCGTTGGATTTTTAATCCAACCTAAATCATAAAATTGTTCAATATTTTTATTGCCCAGACCTTCAATATCCAGCGCATCCTTGGACACAAAGTGTTTCAGGCGTTCTTGTGCTTGAGCAGGACAAGTCAGCCCCCCCATACAAAAAGTAACAGCCTCATCCCCTTCACGTACAGCGTGTGCCCCACAAACTGGACAGACAGTTGGAAACTTAAAAGGTTTCGAATCTGTTGGACGCTTTTCTAAAACAACGGAAACAACTTGAGGAATCACATCCCCTGCCCGTTGAATAATAACTGTATCCCCTTCACGAATATCTTTGCGCACCAGTTCATCAGCATTGTGAAGTGTAGCATGTTGCACCAAAACACCCCCGACATTAATAGGTTCTAAATCTGCTACCGGTGTCATCGCCCCTGTCCGCCCCACTTGAATACGAATTTTATTCAGGCGTGTCATTGCTTGTTCTGCAGGGAACTTATGCGCAATTGCCCAACGGGGTGAACGTGCAATAAAACCTAATCTTTTTTGTAAAGCAAAATCATTGACCTTGTACACCACTCCGTCAATATCATAAGGAAGAGTGGAACGTTTTTCACCAATGTCGTGAAAAAAATCCAGCATTTCCTGCGTTGTATGGCACAAGCGAATCAATGGATTGACCGGAAATCCCCACCCTTTTAGACTTTGTAAAAAATCCCAATGTGTTTTAAAAGGTGCTCCCTCGTACGCACCCAGTGCATAGGCAAAAATTTGCAGATGTCTTTTGGCTGTAATATTGGCATCCAGTTGACGTAAGCTTCCAGCCGCTGCATTTCTGGGATTTGCAAAAACTTTATCTTTTGTTTCTTGTTGGTGTACATTTAAAGCCAGGAAATCTTTTTTGGACATATACACTTCGCCACGCACATCTAAAACTTGAGGCACCTTATCAAACAAACTATCCCCTGATTTTAGTTTTAAAGGAAGTTCGGCAATCGTTTTTAAATTTTCGGTAATATTTTCACCCACCATCCCATCACCACGTGTCGCCCCACGCATAAAAGCGCCATTGTCATACCAAGCAGAAAAACCCAATCCGTCAATTTTGGGTTCGGCCACCATTTCAATAGGTGCATCTAAAGGTAATCCCAAAAAGCGATGAATCTTATCCATAAAATCCAACACTTCTTCATCAGAAAAAATATCACCCAAAGAAAGCATTGGTACAGTGTGTGTTGCCTTTTGAAATCCATCGGCTACCTTGAACCCCACACGGCGAGAAAGACTGTTTACTGGAACCAAATGGGGATATTCAGCCTCTAATTTTTCGGCCTTGCGACGTAAAGCATCGTATTCTGCATCAGAAACCAAGGGGGCATCCTCTTGGTGATACGCCCTATCATAGCGTTCCAATTTGTCCGCTAAATCCTGAAGTTCCTGTTTTATTTTTTCTTCATTTTCCATAAAAAAAGTGTAGTCTTTTTTATAATTCAATGCAAGATTTTTTTACTTGATTTTATAAAATATAATGAATAAAACATCTGCAGGAGATGTTATATGCC
>JAZLIX010000025.1:0-22085 GCA_045617605.1 Alphaproteobacteria bacterium
CAGCCCCCCCCCAATTAAATCAAACAGAAGTCACCACTGAAACAGAAGAAGAAACTGTTGAAGAAGAAGATAATGATGATGATAAACAACAACGTATTTATATCACCATTGACGATGTACAAGCAACTTTAACCCCTAATAGAAACGCCTCATTTTGTTCTGCTGCCTTTGCTGTTGTCAACGGCTTAAAAAAAGAATTAAAAGCTTTTTCTGGTAATTTTACTATTGGCTTAATGACAAAAGAATTTAAATTTAATAATGTTGCCAAAGAACAAGCAGCTGCTTTAAAATACATGTTTATTGGTACTTCTTGTGAAGAAATTTTAAATCAACCAGCCTACACAATTACAAAATGTGAAGTAGAGGGGTGGTCCGAAAAGAAGTGTAAAAATAAAGTACAATTTATAGCTATTCCAAAACAAGAAAATACTTTAGAATGAAGCATCTTATTTTGGGAATTATTTTGTTCTGTTTGCCATGCAGTGGCCTGTGTCACAGTCGTGTTTTGACCGATAAAGACATCAGTTTATACAAGGATGTTTTTTTATTACAAAACCAAGGTAAAATACAAGAAGCCATAAATAAAGAGAAACAAATACAAAACCCGTTATTAAAAGGGTATGTCCTTTATAATCGCTATTTTTCACCTAAGTACAAAACAACAAAATCTGAAATTACAAAGTGGATGGAATCCTATTCTGATTATCCAATTGCATCAGAAATATATGCTTTAGGATTACAGAAAAAAATGACTTCTTTGCCACGTCCTCAAGGGCTCTTTGGTGGTAATACAAAGGCTTGCGATTCTATTGCTAGAATTGAACCATTAGATTTAGTTAAAAATCTTTCATTTTCTTACTCTGACAAAAAAAAACGAATTCAAGCTCAAAAAAAACAGAATCAATTTATAAAATATCTAGCACAAGGAAAAACATTAAATGCCAAAAAAGTATTGGAGGAAAAAGAGACTCAGAAACTGTTTAAATCAGAGCATATGTATGTAGCCAAAATTGCTTTAGGATATTCCTATTTTTTGGATAATGAAAATAAATTAGCTGCTGAACAAGTGCAATTTGTTTTAAAAAACAGCTATTCACCTCCAGTATTTACTTATTGGTTAGCTGGTCTAATTAAATGGCGTGAAGAAAAGTATTCAGAGGCTGCTGATTTTTTCGAAAAATCAGCAGAAAAGGCAACCACTGATGCCTTAATTGCTCGTTCATCTTTTTGGGCAGCCAGAGCCTATATGAAAGCTGGCTTTTATAAAAAAGTAGGTGATTTACTTCAAAAAGCTGCTGAATTTCCTCGATATTTCTATGGGATTTTGGCACTACGATCCTTGGGAAACAACTTAGAACATGTATGGGATAAACCCGCATTACCTAACGAAGAAGTAAGCGCAGATTTTTCCCATCCTGCACTGGAAAGATTTTATGCTCTCAAACAAATAGGAAAGGACAAATGGGCTATTGATGAGCTGTCGAAACTATACTTAGAGGCAGACGAAGAAGCCAAAGGTATCTTATGGTTAATTTCTGAAGAAAATGGATTTCAAAAAACTCTACAAAATATGACAGGTTCTTTAAATGGAGGAGAAACCAGATATCCTTTACCTGATTGGACACCCCAAAATGACTGGCAATTAGATAAAGCTCTTGTTTATGCTTTTGTACGTCAAGAATCTTGTTTTAATTGGCGTGCAGAAAGTAGTGTAGGGGCAACAGGTTTAATGCAAATTATGCCCAATACTGCAAAAGAATTAGCAAAACAATTACAATGTGATTGGAATAAAAGAAAATTAAAAGAACCTGAATACAATTTAGCATTGGGACAGACATATTTAAAAAAAATGATGGCAAATGAAAATGTTCAAAATGATTTGATTAAAACTGCCGTTGCTTATAATGCTGGACCTGGAAATTTAACAAAATGGGAAAAAAAGATGAACTATAACGAAGATCCTTTAATGTTCTTAGAAAGCTTACCTTCAAAAGAAACACGTAGTTTTATTGAACGTATTTTAGTAAATTATTGGGTATATAGAGATCTAATGAACGAACCTTTAGATTCATTAGATTCTGTTGTTTCAGGTCATTGGCCACTTTACCAAAGTTGTCAAAAAATTGATTGACAAACTTAAAAAACAATCTTATATTAACTCCACAAATGAAAGGAAATAAAAATGGAAATGATAAATGATACAAATTTTGAAGCTGAAGTTTTAAAATCTGAAAAACCTGTCTTAGTTGACTTTTTTGCCACTTGGTGTGGACCTTGTCGCCAAATGTTACCAATAATTACAGAATTATCTGAAGAGATGGCCGATAAAGTCAAAATTGTAAAATTAGATGTAGATGAGGCAGGGGCTACAGCTGAAAAATATGAAATTCAAAGTATTCCCACAATGATTTTATTTAAAAATGGTCAAGCGAAAGCAACCCACAATGGTGCCAGTACAAAAACTGAATTACAGTCCTGGTTAAATAATAATTTAAAATAAAATTGACAAAAAATATTTTTATGCTATAATTATGCCTTCTTTAGAAAAAAGGAGAAGAAAATGGATATTACTTTGATTCCTATTTCAGAATCAAAATTTGATAAGGAACATGAAAAAAATTTTTTGACTGATAACGGTATAACGCAACTGACAGACTGTGCGTTGGTTTTATTGCATAAATCAGGAATGCGCCCACTTTATTTAATGCAAGAAACAAATGAAAAGATTATTTCTGAACCACAACAAGTAATGTCTAAACCAGATTTAATTTTATGTTGTAATACAGAAACAGGAAAACAATCAGCCAGAGTTATCCAAGAACAATTAGAAAGATGTAGTTGCCATGTCAGGATATTGGAAGCTGATTTTTCTGTAATCAAGAAAACGAATCAATCTGAACAATTAAAAAATCTTTTTTCAACCAGAGCTTCTCGTTTAGAACAAAAAGGACATAAACATATCGTTGTAGTAGCAGATTCAGAATCTTTAGGTAAAATTGCCCATTGCATGAATGATAAAGGTCTGAATCAAAGCTATAACATTCCAATCTATTCTTTTTTGGATGGAAAAGAAATTGTAGATGAAAACTTAATGGGGGATCGTCTATATATCACTCGAGAGATGCTAGATTACATATTGATTAACAAGTTATTAAATAAAGATAAAAAATTTAGTAATTTTAAAGGAAAATGTCGATTGCCAAAGAGTATATTTCAATTACAAAGAAAATTACATTTTCCAGAAAGAAATTAGGTTTATGGCAGGAAATTTATCTATATTAAAAATTCTTACTATAACAATCATTCTTCATAATCCCCTCATTTTTTTATAATTGGTAAACATAATATAAACTAAACATCAAAGCATTTTCGTTTATTACCAACCGGACGAAAAAGAAAGGTTGAGAAAATGTACGGTATTTTAAAAGCGTTAAATGACAAAAATTTAAACGCAACAGATTTTAGGGTTTTATCAAAGATTCAAACAATGAGTATGAAAAACGGCTACTGTTGGCCGTCTTATGAATTTATTGCGCGTTCTTTGGGAATTAGCCGTAGGACAGCAATTTATAGCGTAAAAAGACTTGTTGAAAGTAAATATCTAGTCAAAGGAAAAGGAACTTTCCCAACGTCAATGAAACAAGGCGCAAATCGTTATTTTGTCAATAACAATCCAGAGTAAATAAAATGAAAGCAAAAAGCAGATTTTACTATGATTTTTATTTTATGGGTAAATTTATAAACAGATCTACAACATTATCCAAAGCCAAAAAAAACATTACTTGGGCACCTTGCCTAACATATCCGAAAAATCTTTATGAGATAAAAGAAGTTTTAGTTTTATCCACACAGGAAAACAAATGAAAAATCAATCACTTATTAAAAAGTCAATACTAAAAAATAAAAAGTTATGCACAAGAGTGCAAAAGTTTGCACCATCTAGTGATAAACTTTGCACCCCATATAAAGAAGAAATAAAACAAGATAAAGAATTAAAAAAGAAAAAAGAAAAAAGACTTTCTCGACATGAAATCGGGGAAAGTTCAGCGCCGGAGACTGCCACAACATTCCCAACCTTTTTTTGTGGTAGCGTGAAAGAGGAGAAAAGCGCAAACGCCGGCGCTGACTCAAAATTAGTGGAAAATTTACTTTGCAAAAAAGAAAGGGGGCTAAAATGGCAGAAATGATAAACTTGCAAGATTTTCTAAAACCTAGCATCGAGAAAATAAGAAACGAGAAAAATGCAAAGGATATTAAAAACCTTTCAGAATTGTTGAAAATAGACGGCGCACCTATGGCAAAAGCAATTATTGACTTTTTAGCGACTGCCTTTGTGGATATTTCGGACGGTGCGCACTGTTGCGAATACGAAAACAAATTTGAAAATCTGGAAATTTACATAAACATAAAAAGGAAAGGGGCAGATTCAGATTATGATTTTTGATATACTTTTGAATTTATCAAATGAAAATTTGACAACTTGTCAATCTGTACGGATAGAATGTCAAACTTATGAAGAATTATTTTTAAAAATACAAAAAGTTTTAGAACTTTTTAGCGGAATTGTTAATTCAATTTCAATTACGCAACTTTCAAAACTAGAAAGAGAAAAAAATGTGAAAAGGTGGAAAAATGAATCCTGATATTGGAAAAATGCGCTGTCCAGTTTGTGGGACGCAAGCCGGCGCAAGATTAAACAAAAACGGCATAATTTACACAAACTGTCCAAACGGACACCAAGCGAAACTAAACAAGCCAGACAGTCATGCGGCTTTAGTTGCCCTACAAGCCGGCAAATCATGGAATAATGGCTTGATTTTTATTTATCCAAACGAAAGGAAACTAGAAAATGACGGAACAAATAAACCAACAACCGGAACAGATAGTGCAGGCGTCAATTACGGACGGCCAAACGGACAACCTTCCACCAATTCAACCGTTGACAATGGAACAGACACAGAATCTGACGACGACGGATTCAGTTTTGGCCTCATCTGATCTTTACACAAAAGAGGAATTTTTTGAACAATTCAAAAGCGTTTTCCAATTTGGGGGCGATACTTTAAACCTTGAAACTTTACCAATCAAACCGAATGAGGAAGCCGGCGCACGTGTCACGTCAAACAGAATCTATGAAATGGCAGAAAAATACAAGTTTTTGCGCTTCATGATTGACAAACGAAGTACTAGACTAGGCGAAACAATTTTGATGATTCAATTTTTGACATCAAAGGCAAGCGCCGTTTATTACGAAAAAAGAAAACAAAAATTAGGTGGGGTACTATGGCAAAAAATAACAAAAATTTTCAAAAAGAACAAGGGGAAAGATTCGGACTATTCGGGGCAAGTGGTAGCGGAAAAACAACCAAAGCAAGAGAACTTGTCCGAAACTGTGGCCGGTTGATTGTTTTTGATAGCATAAAAGGGGAATGGGCGCAAAATGCCCATTCATGGCTTGGAAATGCAACAGTTGTTGACAATTTGAATGATTTTATTGACGTTTTGCAGAGAAAATGGCAAAAAGGATTCAAAATCGTTTTTCGGACACAATTCGGGCGAGAAATACAAAATTTGCATAATTTGGCCGGAATTATTTGGCAAGCCCAATCAGGATTTGGAGTCAATCACAATGCAAAAATCACGCTTTTTGTTGACGAGGCGCAAGAATGCGCCCCGTCCGGACTAAAATACAAATTCCCGACACATGGGGCGTTGAGGCTTTCACAAATGGGGCGAGGACGTGGCATAAATTTCATTGTGGCCAGCCAGCGGATTAAAAGTGTTGATATCAATATCCGGTCAAACCTAACTGGGATTTTTATTTTCAGGCTTTCAGATTTGGCTGACATTCAAGAGGCAAGGCGCATTTTGTTAGGCAAAGGCGACGCCGGCAGTATTCCCAATTTCGCGTATTTTTACAAAGACGAAAACGGCCAAATAAAATTTTTTCAAAAAAAGTGAAAAATTTTACGTAATACGTAGATACGTAATACGTAGGGAAAAAAAATTTTTAAAATGTGATATATGGGGTTCGTGTTTCATTTTTAAACAAACAAAAAACAAGGAGAAAAAAACATGAAATCCAATATCTTAAAATTTGCCGTTTCTGTGGCCGCAGTGGTCGCCGGAATTTGGGCTTACAATAAAATGCAAGAAAAGAAAAACTCAAACGCACAATAATGGGGGGGTGAATAATGGCTACACGCAAAATTTTAAAACATGCTAGCGAATCCGTTTCTACTGGTAAATTAGTCACTTTAAATATTCCTTCATTTGACACAATTTGTCAAATGGGATTGACATTTACCAACAGTGGCGCTGCCGCTACTTTAGCTAACATTCTTTCTTCCGTTTCTACAATCACAGTGTTGGTGAATGGTGAACAGATTGTCAATTTATCCGCCGCCGCCTTATCGGCTGTTTGGAAATCTTTAGGGCCTCAAGTAGGTCTTTCGTCTTTGGTGAACTCTTTGCCACTTATGTTGGCACATCTGTTGTACAAATTGCCAGCCGCCGAAGATGCTTTTGACATTGGTTGTGAACGTTGGGCACAAAATACACCTGTCACAAATATACAAATTCAAATTCAATTTGGTACTGTCACAGGCATTACTGACGTTCAAGCATACACAGAACGTGTGAACAAAGGTACGGGAAACAACGTCACAGTTGCAATCGCAAAATTGCTGTCTTACTTTCAAGGATTCACAACAACAGGAACTTCAGAAGTGGACACTTTGCCAAGAGATTCAAACATGGGACGTCTTTTCACTTTGGCAATCCCTGATGCAACCGGCGTCATTTCAAAGGGTGAAGCTTTAGTCAACAATGACCCTGTTATTCAAGACATTGACCAAGCCACAAACGACATGATTGTTGCAGAACGTGGTTTTGCGCCTGTTTCCGGTGTGTTCAACTATGGATTCACAGATGGCGGTACAATGGATTTGTTGTCCATGCAGGGCGTGACCGACTTCCGGTTGAAAACGACTTTCGATACAGCTTGTACCGCAGGTTATACCTTGATTGACGCAACTGTTCGTACAGTCGCTTAAAAAAAGGGGGTCTTAAATGACAGAAAGTACATGGACGGAAACAGCTGGTTCTTGGCTGCAAACCGCTATCAATGGCGCTGTCACGCTGCTTGATTCAAACTACAAATATCAAGCAGCGAAAGAGGCCGCCAAAGTTCAGGGGTCTATTGAAACAAGCACAGCACAAACAGCAGCACAGCAAACAAAATCAAACAACATGATAAGAAATGTTTTGTTGATTGTCGGTGGCACTTTAGGTCTTTTTTTGGTCTATGGTGTTGCACGTAAAGTTTTGAAATAAGGGAGTAAAAAGAATGGCAGTTGAAAGTAATCAAAGCGCACAAAATTCAGGACAGGGGGCAGGAACTGTCGGACAAGGTGTTGGACGTGACGTAAATGCCTCTTTTGGTTTTGGAGATATAAAGCCAGATTTGACAGGTATGTTATCAAATTTGGGTGCGTCAACTTCTAGCGCTACTTCAGGCGCAGTGACTGTCGGTGACCGAATTATTGGCGGTACAAAGTCAAGTCGTCAATTCGGTTTAGTCAAAATACTTGCTATCGGTGCCACCGTCGCCATTCTTTTGAAACTTTACAAAAAAATGAAAGGTTAAAAAATGGGATTGGTTAGTTCGAAATCAAAAAGTAGTTCAAGTACATCATATACTGACAATTCCATAAACATGGACGTTGATTTGTCTGGTGGCGACTTATCCAGTGGGGCAACAAAAAATATCGTTGCCGGTGGAAATGTCACAGTTGACGGATTGAGCGAAGATCTAGCCAGTCAAATTTTTGGCGTTGTACAAGATGCCTATAATGTGGCGACGGATTGGGTCACAAAGGCATTGGGAGACCAACAGCAAACACTTTTGACAAGTCAAAGTGAAACAGTAAAATCACTTCAAACGGCGTACAATTCAGAACAAGCGACAATTTCAAGTTTTAAAACATACGCACTTTATGCGTTGATTGGTTTTGTTGCATGGGCATATTTTGGAAGGAAAAAATAAAAAATGGTTGCATTAAATAACAGTACAAATCTTATATTATACAAAGAGGCAGTTTTAACAATTCCTGCCGGCGATACTTTCACTTATCAAAACCCTTTTGATTTTATCCGTATTTTAAATTCAACAGGAAATGACGACGCTTTAAAATTTAGATTTGGCTCATCTTCAATTGAAACAACTTTAATGGTTGGATTGGGATTGAAACTTCCGGAAACATTACCTAGCGTCACGATTAGAAATACAACAACAGCCCCTGTCACAATTAGAGTTGCTGAAATTTTGGGGGATATTCACGACGACCGGTTGACTATTACTGGCGACGTTGAAACAAAACAAGAGCCTGATACTGTTTGCCAAGCTTCTCTTGAAACTTTTGACGCAAATGGGGAAATTGCTATTGATTCGACAGCTTATCGTTCTGTTTTGATTCAAAACATGAGCCAAACAGACCCGATTTATATTTTTAAAAATAATACGTTCAGAGTTGAGCCAATGGGAACTTTTGAAAAACAATACGCCGGACAATTTACAATTTATGGAACAACAGGCGAAACAGTTTCAGTGGGGTATTTTGCATGACAAGTTTAATCCAAAAATCAATCAATAATTCTTTGACGCATGCCAATTCGGCAGAAATTGCCGGTTTTGCTATGCCGAGTGATAATTTCATTGATTTAACATTGGGTTCTAGTGGTTCAACTTATACAGCACCCGCAAATGGTTGGTTTGCAATTAGCAAAATTTCTGGTAGTTCAGATAGATATGTTCAACTTTACAATTCAACAAATCATATTGGTATTAATGCTTATGTTCCTTATACCGGTGGTGTTGGATTATGTTTCATCCCCGTTAAAAAAGGTGATACTGTTACAGTTTCGTATGATTTAATCGGTAGCACAATTTATTTCAGATTTTATTATGCAAAAGGAGAAATATAATGGTATATATTAAAGAAATTATCAATCATCAAATTGGGGATAATACACCTTTTGAAAAGGTGGCACAATCTTTAGGATGGACCATTCAAAAACAAGAAAATGAAGTTGAAAAGGCCTATGACGGTTCTTTATGGGAAAAAGGGTATGCACCGGAAAAGCTTCAAGAAGTTATAAATCAAGAAAGAATTGAAGAATTGAAAGCACTTTTGGTTGCCACTGATTATTGTGGCCAAAAATACATTGACGGCGAATATACGGCCGAAGAATGGGAAGAAAAGAAAGCACAAAGAAAGGCTTGGCGTGAGGAAATTAGAAGTCTTGAAAATAGCGTTGATTCTGGCGTTTAGTTGGTGGGGTTATAGAATGGTAAGAAAACAACTAATTGACGACAATGAAGAAATTGACATTTTAGCACGCACCATGTGGGGCGAGGCTAGGGGAGAGGGGTCAAAAGGTATGCAGGCCGTCGCAAATGTTGTCATGAACAGAGTTGAAAAGGGCGGTTGGTGGGGCGCTACCGTCAAAGACGTTGTTTTGAAAAAGTCGCAATTTTCATGTTGGAACGAAAACGACCCAAACAGGGCAAAATTACTTTCAGTCACGACAGCTGATACAAACTTTTGGACAGCCAAAAAATTGGCCGCTTTGGCGTACAATGGACAGTTAGACGACATAACAGGTGGTGCAACTCATTACCACGCAAAAAGTGTGTTGCCGGCGTGGGCGTCAAAATTGACGTGGACGGCGACGATTGGGAATCATATTTTTTATGAGGAGGTCTAAAAATGGTTTTACCCTTAATTTTAGGAATCGGTGCCGCGTTTTTTGGTGGCGCATACATTGGGACAGTCGTTGATAATGCGACAGAATCCCCAAAAGTAGAAATTAAACAAGCCACAGTTCAGGAAAATCAGCCATTGTCACGTCGTGATTTACTCATGGCTGGCGCACTTGGTGTTGGGGCTTGGTGGATTTATCGAAAGTATTTGAAATAACGGAAGTTTTAATCCAACAATACGGGGCTTTAGGTGTTGGTCTGATTATCTTGTTTCAGATTTTCAACGTGACGACGCGCATTGTTAAAATTGAAATGAAACTAGACAATTTTAATGAAAGAATTAACAAACTAGAAAGAAAGGAACAAACAAAATGACAACAAAAACAGAAGAAAAAAAGAGCTTTTACAAACAAAAGGGATTTTGGGCATCTGTTGCATCAGCCGTCGCCGGAGTTTTGGCCGGTAGCATGGGTGCAGTTGAGGCAATCGGAAACGTTATCAATTACATAATAGGGGGTTAAATATGCCACAGTCAAAATGGGAAAGGGGATTTTGGGCGTCCGTTCGAGGTGGTGGAAATGATTTTAAACCTTATCCACCGGAACACTGGCGAAAGCCAAAAACAGATAAAAAACGTCCTAGAAAGACATTTAAACAAAAAATTGCCCCCGAAGCACCACAACTAACATTTTTTGATTAAAACCTCTTGACAGGCGTTTAAAACCGTTTTAAAATACACATATATTTTGAAAGGTTGGTTTCTATGAAAAAAATTTTAGTTTTTGTGTCAATTTTGGCATTGTGTGGTTGTGTAAATCGTTATCCAGACAAACAGATCATAGCCATGTCAAATGAAAAAAATACAGATATATGGTTGAATGAAGAATATCAAGGAAGTGAATACACGCAGTTGAGAATTTTAAACAGTCAAGCAAAGAATTCTTATGTCGTTGGAAAGAAAAAAGGGTGTCCTGCTAAAAAAATAAAAATTGAATACCTTTTTGACTGGGACGTTATTTGGATTGTAAATCCAAAACAACTTTGGCGTCTTTTAACATGGGACGTTTGGAAAGTTGACGAGGATAAGGACTTGTACAACGTAACACCAGAATGTGAATAAAATCAAAAGATTATGTGAAAAAAATCACACAATCAGCTGGAAAATTCGCTTATTTTTAAAATAGGCATCCCAAACTGACGGAAAAAAATCTTTTACCTTTTCGGCCGTTTCCCATGAATTGGATCCTTTGGAAATTTCGGCGTAAATAAACTTCATCAAGCGCGCTTTTTCCATTTTGGCCGGATTTTTTGAATCGTCCTTTTTTTTTATTTTCAATTCGCTTTTGATTTTCAAAAATTTGAATTTGGGTTTTTATGATTTCAAGATTGTTTTCTATTGTTTCTATTTTTTCATTGATTGTTTTTGTATCCATTTTTTTTCTTTCAAAAGTAAAAAGTTAATAAACAGTTAAAATTATATCACAAAATTTTTATCTGTCAATGATATCATGAACAAACTTTTTTATAAGTCATTGAAAAATAATGAAACAAAATTGTTGACTTTTGAAAAAAAATGCCCTATTATTTTCTTTAGGTTGGTAAACATAATATAAATTATGCGACAATTTAAACAAGATATTTTTAAATATTCCCTATTAAAAACAAGAACTTATTTTTATGTGGATAACTTTGAATTTTTCAACAAAAATATTAACAAATAATTAATTTAAACCAAACGCACAATCTATCTGAGTTATAAACTCTGACAAATCTTAAAATTTCTAGCTAAAATCAAGTTATATTTAATACTATACAAATATTCAAATATAAAGCAAATAATCCCCAGATAAATGTTGGCATTAACAACCAACCTGCAATTTTAGAAAATTTACCAAAAGAAGCTATATTTAATCCTAAAAATACCAACATTAAAATTAAAACACCTAAAGCACAAACAGGATTTCTTAAATAAAAAAAGCAAAAACTCCACAACATATTCATCATTAATTGTGCCACAAACCAACGAGGTGATGCCCTACCCCACACCAAAAAGGCAGAAACAGCCATTAAAAAGAACAATATCATCCAAGTGATAGGAAACACCCAGTCAGGTGGTGTTAGAGACGAATTTGGTAAAGTTTTATACCAAAGTAAAGTATCCTCTGTCATATAACTTCCCCCAATATAACCTATTGTGTTGACTAAAAATAATAGGAAAAACAATCGAAATGCTGATTTAATAATAGATTTTCTTTGCATTTTAAACTCCTTTTTTATAAAATAAAAGATAAACCTTTTAATGAAAGAAATCAAGAAAATGGGAAAAATTTTAATAACTCTTTTAAATTTTTTAATACCGCCTATTTGCCCAATCTGTCATAAAAGAACAGAAAATATAGGTCTCTGTCCTGAATGTTTTTCAAAATTAGAATTTATAGGCACTCAAAAATGTTCTATTTGTGGTCAACCTTTGGATGCATTAGTACCTGGATTGGCAATTTGTGGACGTTGTTTAAAAGAGCCTCCTTATTTTCATCAAGCTGAAGCAGTATTTAAATATAACGATATAATTAAAAAATTAATTTTACCTTTTAAACACAGCAATCATATTGAATTAACAGAACTTTTTGTAAAATGGATGAGCAGTAATAGTTATGAAATGATCTCAAAAAATGAAATACTGGTTCCTATACCACTTAATTGGAAACGCCTATTGAAAAGAAAGTACAACCAATCAGCTTTGTTGGCTCAACGCCTAGCAAAGACTTATAAAAAAGCATATGCTCCTTTAACATTGAAACGTGTCAAATTTACAAAGAGTCAAGGACATCTTTCTCCCAAAGACAGAAAGAAAAATGTAACGGGCGTTTTTATAGTAAAATATCCTGAACAAATTCAAGGAAAATCTATTTTGTTAATCGATGATGTTTTTACAACAGGTGCAACAGTCAACGAATGTGCAAAAATTCTGCTTAAAAGTGGAGCTAAAAGTGTAGATGTTCTAACAATTGCCAAAGTTGTTAAAAATTAGAATTAAAAATCTTTTTCAACTCTTTCGCCATATCCTCATCAGATAAATCAGGCCTCATACGTTGCATCCATTCTTTTAACAAGGGCTGTAACTCTTCAGAAACTGTTTTCTTTTTTTGCTCAACTGGCTCTGAAGACATTTTTTCTAAAACTCGACGCATCTTTTCTTCTAAAGAAATTTTGATTCCATCACAACGCATTTCAGGAGTCAGAATAAAAATATCTTCTAACTCTTCATCCAACTTTTCTGAAACAGGTTTTTCTCCCAATTCCTCAGACAACGTTTGACGAATAGACGCCAAAATTTCATTCATAGACATTTCTTCTTCAGCCATTTTAATCCCCTATTCCATAGCCTAACCACTTATTTTTCACTGACTCATAATATTCTTTTGGATCATAAGCTTCTACAGGCAACCCAAGCCCTGCAGGATTCATCTGTCCAATTGCCGACATCAAAGCATAAGCTGATACAATCTCTTCTCGATGAGTTTTAACCAAAGCCACCTGATTATCCAAATGTTCTTGTTCGGCATCCAAAACATCCAAAACCGTTCTAGCCCCAACTTTTGCTTCACGAATGACCCCCTTTAAAGCCATTTCTGAAGCTTTTATCTGGGACTTAATAGACTCCATTTGAGCCTTTGAGGCTGTATAATTTTCCCAAGCAGCCACAACCTCAGCATGAACATCTTGTAACGTTTTATTCCACAAAATACGATAACGATTTTCGGTTTGCTTGGCTTGGCGAACATCTGCATATTCAGCCCCTGATTGATATAAAGGCACTGTCAAATTAGCCTGAACTTGCCAATAATCATCCTTTTCAATGGAAATACTTTCTTTTTGACGACCCGCTGCCCCTCCTAAATTAATAGAGGGCGCCAAAATACCCTTTTTAGCTTTGACAATATATTTAGCTGATTCTTTTGCATAATTGGCTGCCAAAATTTTGGGATTATTTTTAAGAGCTAATTCAAGAGCTTTTTCCTGTGTTTCAGGTAAAGCAAATGTAATTTTATCAACATCTTCCAAATCAACAGGATTTTCACCCACAACGCTGAAGAAATTAGCTTCAGAAACCTTTAACTGCCCTTGTGCAGCAATTCTAGTTGCTGTTGCTCCTGAAGCACGGGCCTCGGATTGTGCTACATCCGTCTTAGTTAAATCACCTGCTTTAAAGCGCTTTTTATAGGATTTTAGGTGTTCCAACAAAACTTTTTCCTGATTCTGTTGCAATTCTAAAACAGCTTTATCCCTAATCACATCCATATAAACAGCTACTGTATCCAACAAAACAGCCTGTTCTGTATTCATCAAAGAATGACGTCCTGATTTCACTTGATTTTTGGCTGCTTTAACAGTATTAACTGTTGAAAGGCCCGAAAAAATCGGTTGCACAAACTTTACTTGTGCTGTCATTGGATTTTGATAATGTTTTTCTCCATCCTCCACCAAGGAATTTTCATAATATAACTTATTATAAGACCTTCCTACAGTTCCTTCAGCCACCACAGTAGGACGATAACCGGATTTTGCAATAGAAACATTTTCATCCGTCGCCCGCTGTCCAGCCCTCTCGGCTGACAAGGTTAAGTTATTTTTATAAGAATAAACCAGTACATCCATCAAGCTCTCAGCATGTACCACAGATGAAGCAAGAAGAGAAAGTGCCCCCAATACAAAATATTTTTTCATTATTTTCCTTTCAAACGAATTGATAGAATATCATAAATTCAAAATTTTTGCAAAAGTTTTTTAATATCCCTCGAGTTTCTCTTTCAAAGTTGTCCCAGATAAAAAATCAACCAAAGGAAGCTCAATTAAAGTATAAGCCCCCCATGCTTCACGATTTTTCGCATTAATAACACCACGAGCAGCAGAAACCATCACATTACCCGTAAATTCTGGATTAGTCCCAGAAACATGATATTTCTGAGCAACTTCTTGAGCTGTCCGTTCCACTTCTCCCTCATGGTGTAACGTATTATATTTATTGATATCTTCGACAAAAAGAACTTCTGTCGGATCATCAATAAAGTATGGATCTTTTTTAATAGCCATTTCCAACTGACTTTTATTAACACCTTTTTCTGCTAACACATACACACGACGTTTATGTTTTCCACGACCATTTGCCAGAGTTAACGACACAGCATCCACAACACCTGGAATAGCCTTAACAGCTACAGTATGTCCCATACTGCGTCCCCCTTCTTCTCCCCCAAAAGTTGTAGTTGTATGACCTGTAATAGAAACCATTTTCATTAAAGCCCTAACCACAGAATCTGTCCCTGGATCCCACCCTGCTGACAAGATAGACACACATTTATTAACTTTGGCAGAAATATCCACCCCTTGACGAAGTTTATAAATCTCACTATGTTCATCATAGCTATCCACAGTTGAAATTCCCAATTCGTGCATTGCCTTAATCTTCTCTGGTACTTCACGAGATGGTACACACAACAAAGCAACATCTGGTCTATTTTTTAATTCAGTAATATCAGACACCACATTCGTATCTTGCAATTCTTCCTTATTTTTATAAAGCGAAACAGGGCGACGTACAACGCCCACCAATTTCATATCTTTTGTTTCTTCAATAGCACGCTTACAGCCACGTCCCACATTTCCCCAACCAATAATTGCTACGTTGATTTTTTGCATAAAAATTCTCCTGACATTTGTTGATATAAATTTTGATAATCTTTACAAGATTCTTTCCAAGAATAGTTCTTTTGCATCGCCATTTCACGCATACGAATAATATGTTCCGGACGATCATAGTAAGTCGCATTCGCCCAACCAATCGTATTATAAAGGGCATTGGCCGACACATCATTAAATTTAAATCCTGTCCCTACCCCGTAATATTCATTGTAATTTAAAATCGTATCTTCCAAGCCACCTGTTGAACGCACAATAGGAAGTGCTCCATAAGTTTGACTAACCATTTGGGTAAGACCACAGGGCTCATATAAAGATGGCACCAAAGCAAAATCCGCCCCTGAACACATCAGATGTTCTTTTTCAGCATTATAACCAATATCAACAGCTATTTTTCCTGGGTACTTATAAGGAAGCGATCCAAAATATTCATTAGCCCACTTCTCACCCTGTCCCATAATCACGAACTGTGTTTCCATATTCCTTAAAACAGGCTCAATACATTCAGCCAACATTTTAATCCCCTTTTGTTCAGACAAACGAACACACATGGAAATTAAAGGCTTTTGCGTACTTTCCAATCCAAATTTTTGGACCAGATGTCTTTTATTTTCTTCCTTTTTATCTGCCGTTTTATAAGAATACTTTTCAGGAATAATCAAATCCCTTTTGGGGTTCCAAAGCTCTGTATCAATACCATTTAAAATACCAGACAAATCAGACTGACGTTCACGAAGCAACCAATCCAACCCTGCCCCAAATTCAGGCGTTAAAATTTCCCGAGCATAATTAGGGGAAACCGTATTCAATTTATCAGCAAAACGAATACCTCCTTTTAAGAAATTGATACAACCATAATCTTCAAAAGCCCCTGGATTAAAGCTGTCCCAACCAATTCCTGCGTAAGGAACAACATCTGCTCCAAAGCGTCCTTGATAGGGTAAATTATGAATCGTTAAAAGTGTTTTCATTCCTTTAAAATAAGGATCGTAAGAAGTTTTAATAAAATAAGGAATCAATCCTGTCTGCCAATCATGTAAATGTAAAACTTTAGCACGAATTCCCAAATCTTTTGCTGTTTGCAAAGCTGCTCGTCCAAAGAAAGCATAGCGATATCCATTATCTTGATAACCTACACGAGTAAAACGATCATCATAAACGCCATTTCTATCAAAATATTTATTAAACTCAATAAAATATGTTTCTACATTGGGAATATACTTGGAACAATGAACCGAGAAAAATTCCTGACAATTACCCATATTAACACAGTTACCTTCCGTCACCTTTTGAAGATTAAATTTCTGATAATTAATACACGAATAAAGAGGAATAATAACCTTTACATCAACACCCATTTTAGCCAAGGCTTTTGGTAATGCCCCTACAACATCACCCAACCCCCCTGTCTTAACAAAAGGTGTCATTTCACTGGCAATAAACAGAACTGATTGATCTCCCATTTTTTCTCCTTTTCCCAAAACTAAAGAGAAGTATAAACAAGAAAATTCTCTTTTGCAAGAGCTTTTTACACAAATAATAAAAAATTAATAGATTTTTTTAAAAAAAGTGTTTATAATACACTTATGTTTAATAAGCAAAAGAAACACCTTTATCAACAAATTTTACAGGCAGATCCACGTGCCTGTCAAGTTCGAACTTATGACAATAAAGTATTATACACGAATGCAAAAGGGTCTTTATTATTAGGATTACAAGAAGATCCATTTACCTTTTTGGCTGAGTATAATCCCAAAAAAGTCTACTCAGATTTGCTGGAAGCTTATAAACATCACTTACCATTTTCTTCTACCTTTGAAAATGGAAAAAATATTTTAGCTGTTCAACTATTTCCTTTAATTAAAGCTTCCTTAATTGCGGTTACAGATAAGACACTACCTCAAAAATCTTTTCAAGAACTGGAATCCCAGTTAGATGTATTGGCCGAAACTATACGTGGATTGGAAACACCAGTTTATTTGGCCGATAAAGACCATATCTTAATGTATGTCAATCCTGCTTTTATGGATGAGGTTCAATTAGATTTACCTCAAATAATCGGACAGAAAAAAGACCGTATTTTAGTAGAAAGTGCAAGCTGGTCAGAAAAAGAAATAAATGCTGCGGGTGAAAAATTAATTTTAGGTATAAAAAAACAACTTTTCTATGAAGAACAAGAAGTAGGGAAATCCCCCGTTCCAATGTTATTATTAGACCCCAAAAATCATTTAATAATTGGGGCAAATATTGCTGTCTGTAGTCTTTTAGGTAAAGAATTAAAAGAGTTATCTAATCATTCATTTGATGATTTATGGGAAAGCTCCGCCCAAAAAAATATAAAAAATCTCTGGGAAAAAATTGAAAACAATCAGTTTGACGGAGATCCCATTGAATTAAGATTAAATCTAGAAGATTTCACTCAAACAAAAACCTTTCACGCTTTCTTCGGAAAACAAAAAAAGGCTGTTACTTGTTCGTTGTTTGATATTACCCCCCGTAAAAAATTGGAAATGCAGGTTGCTCAAGACCAAAAAATGCAGGCCTTAGGACAATTAACCGGCGGGATAGCTCACGATTTTAATAATATTTTAACGGCCATTATTGGCTTTACAGATTTACTGTTACAAAGACATCCAATGGGCGATGAGTCTTTTTCAGACTTAATGCAAATCAAAGGAAATGCTAAAAAGGCTTCTAGTTTGGTAGGACGTTTGTTAACTTTTTCACGAAAAACCCCCACACAAGCACGTTTAATTTCTGTCCATGATTCTTTCGTTGATTTAACACCTCTTATTGAAAGAAGTTTAGCCCCAGCTTGTACATTAGATTTAGAAATGAAACGAAATTTAGGACACATTCGTTTAGATCCCAACCAGCTGACTCAGATTTTTTTGAATCTAGCTGTCAATGCCAAAGATGCCATGCCTAAGGGAGGAGTTTTTTCTGTTTCAATTACAAGGGAAAAAATTAAAAAAGCACGCTTTTTAGGAACAGAAACCTTACCCATTGGAGACTATATTAAAATAATGGCACACGATTCTGGTGTTGGAATTGCTCCTGAAAACTTACCTCATATTTTTGAGCCTTTCTATACCACAAAGGAAAAAACAACCGAATCTGGAACAGGGTTAGGACTTTCCACTGTCTACGGAATTATCCACAGTGCAGGTGGTTTTATTTATGTAGATAGTGAGCAAAATGTAGGAACTACTTTCAGTATTTACCTGCCACGTTTTGAACCAGAATCAATAACTCAAGAAGAAGTAAAACTAACCCCTCCACCAAATGTTTTTCTACCTTCAGAATCGGGGACAATTATTTTAGCGGATGATGAAGATGGGATTCGATTAGTTGTCAGTCGAGTTCTTAAAATGAAAGGCTTTGAGGTAGTTGAATGTACAAATGCGAAAGAAGCCTTATTGGCTGTCAAAACTTTACCTGAAGCAAAACTTCTGATTACAGATATGGTCATGCCTGGCATGAACGGTGAACAATTGATTGGGGAAAGTTTAAAAATAAATCCTTACCTAAAAGCTATTTTAATGTCAGGATATTCTAATCAATTCGAACGGCACACAAGTAAAGAACAATTGCCATTTTCTTTTATTTCAAAACCATTTGTATTGACAGATTTATTATCTAAAATTCAAGAAGTTTTAGATAATCACTGAATCCCTTGCAGGGGACTAAATCTTAAGGAAATTTCTTTCCAATCTCCATAATGATCAGAATATTTCTCGGCCAAGATTCTGAATGGAGAATCCTCTCCTTTATTATCACAAACATACACAGCTCGTTTAGCACTTTCCGCCACCGTTTGGAAAGAAGAAATAGGCATTGTATTCATAATCTTAACATCACGCACAGAGCCATCCTTATTAATCCATGCCTTAATTTCCACCACTATTTCATCAGCCCGTTCCACTCCAGCATTCACGTTCCAACATTTTTGAAGTTCTGAAGCCAAATAATCCCTTTCTGAAATAGTCAAAATTTGATCAATTCGTCCTTCTGTCCCCCCTTGAATTCCTTCACTAGTTTCTAAAGCATCTTCTTGAATTTCCTTAACTGTCGGAGCTTTTCTGACCTTTTCAACACTGGCTAATAAATTTTGTAGATCTGTATTGGTTTTCTTTTCTTGTTTTTGAGATGACTCAGTCTTAATCTCTTGCTCTTTTGGTATAGGTGATTGAACAGGGACAGCCTCTTTAATTGGCATTTCTTTTGGTTTTATAACAGGTTTAGGCTCAACTTTTTGTACAGGTTTTGGAACAGGTTTAGGCGTAGAGATCCTCTTCTCTTCCACTTTCTTAGTTGGTGGAATAGATTGCTTTTTCTTTTGAACAACTGCCTTTTGTGGTAAATTAGTTTTATTAGAAATCTTAACCTTAGTCAAATCTACCATAATCACAGGTGGTGTTGGTTCACTTTTTTTAAAGCCAAAATTCAAATCTAACACCATCAATAAGATGATGAAAACATGCCCAAACAAAGACCAAAGAAAAGACTTATTCAAAATTATCCTTTCTCTTTCACAACGGCCGAATCAGTTTTAAGACCAACTTGAGTAAAACCAGCACTACGCAACAATGCCATAACCTCTATTACATTTCCATAATCGGCTTTTTTATCGCCAGAAATCATCATTTGAATTTTTGGATTTTCTTGAACAATCGCTTTAATTTTTCTTATTAAATCAGATTGTTTTACCTTTTGTTCCCCGACAAAAATATTCCCTTTGGCATCAATACTGATATCCAAAGTTTTTTCGGGACTAGAAATACTCTTACCATCCCCTTTGGGTAAATTCAATGGAATTCCCGTTGTCATCAAAGGAGCCGTAATCATAAAAATCGCCAGCAATGAAGTCATAATATCAATCAAAGGTGTCAAATTGACATCTGCTTTCATTTGGTTAGAACGACGTTTACGAATCATTCACCCTCCTGAGAAGTCGCCAAAACGGTAGCCAATTCATCTGAAAAGGTTTCAGTTCTAGCAGCTATCCGATTGATATCGTTTGTAATTTTATTATAGCCAAGAACGGCTGGAATAGCCGCAATCAGTCCAACAGCTGTTGTCAAAAGTGCCTCGGCCACCCCGGGCGCAACTGCAGCAATATTTGCACTTTGCATAGCCCCGATGGCATTAAAAGAATTCATAATTCCCCAAACTGTTCCAAACAATCCCAATAAAGGCGCTACCGACCCGGTACTGGCCAAAAATACCATCTTTGTTTCCAATTTTTCCACTTGCTTATCAATAGTGATTTGCATCACTTTTAATAAACGCTCTTCCATTTTAATAGACTGATTTTTAGCTTTATTACCTTGTATATGTATCCATTCATGATAAGCATTTAGAAACACTAATGAGAGTGGATCTTTTGGCTTTTTGGGCATATCTTTATAGCATTCTGCCAACGAAGAAGCGTGCCAAAACTTTTCCTCAAAATTCTTCATCTTTTCCTTAGTATGCTTCAGCATAACCACTTTATCAATGATAATTGCCCAGCACCACACACTGGCAAAAAGCAAGGCTAGAATCAATAATTTCATAAATAAATCAGAGTCTTGAAACATCCCCATCATAGAGATTGTTTTATGTGCAATTTCATTTTCCATTTTGTTTTCCTTTCGTTAAATCCTGAATTGTTTTCCCAGATCCGTTTTTTAGTGTTTTTTTTAAAGTACTAGCCCCTTTTTCTTTTTGAACACTTTCAATCAGTTTTTGGGGTTGAATAACCGTTCCCCCGACTTTTTCACTAAACACACCTGTTTTAAGGGCCACATCCCAAAAATGTTCAGGGGTAATATCGGAATTAACTTGGCGGGCTAGAACAAACATACCGGCCAACCATGGTGTTGCCCAACTCAGCCCCCCTTTAAAATAATGAACATATTCATCTTTTCCTGTTGGGGATGCGATTGTTCTGTGTTCCATCGGAACAAAAAGATCTTTTGCCTTTTTTTCATTTAAATCTTTCCAAACTTTTTCCCCTTTATTTTCTAATATCCACTTTTTTTCTATATCAAAGGGCGGATCCACCTCACTTCTTCGGATATAAGAAGATGATTGATTTGGATTTTCCAACACTTTTTTACCTGCCCCATAAAAAGACAAGTTATATTCTTTATTACTAGACGTTGTCAAAACAAACAATCCCTTTTGTTTTGCTTTTTCTAATGCTTTCAACCACAACCCAGAATATAATGTGTTTGGATTACCCTGCCTACCCCAAGACATTGAAACAACTTGAATCTTGTCTTTTTCTGGCAAAGTTTCATTTATTTCCATAATTCTTTCTAAGGCCTTTACACGATTTATCGCCGTTTGTTTATGACTTCCATCCTGACACATATTTTCTGCAGCAAAATAATACAATTTCGCCTTTGGGGCAACCCCACAATTTTTACCGACAGCAATGCTGGCAACCGCACTGCCATGCATGTCAGCTTCTTTTCCTTCTCGTCCATCATAACCAATTTCTTCATAATGAACCAAGTTATCATGGTATTCAACATGATCCCCTAAAAGCTGATCAATAATGGCCATAGAAAGCCCTGCCCCATCAATTCCCTGTTGATGCAATTTTCTGATTCCCAAGCCGGGGTCTTTTCCA
>JAZLIX010000026.1:0-20878 GCA_045617605.1 Alphaproteobacteria bacterium
TTCCCCACAACACCAATTTGTTCCGTTTTCATCAGTGCAACTTAAAGCCTTTTCTGGATTACAAATACATCCAGTTCTGTCATAATTCACTGTTTCATATTCCGTATCACATTCATGGCATCGTCCTTGAGAGGTACAAAAACCTTGAAAACCTTCCTCGGTATCATATTCATCAACATCGCAATCCTTTGTTTTTCCACATTCCGCCGGCGCACCCAAACCATTAAATGCCAAAACAACCGTATTTTTTTCATCTGTTTCAGATAGTTTTTCCTGACATGTCGTAAACCTGGAACCAACTCTATCATCATTGTAAAATACAAGCCTACCTTCTGTCTGCATAGCAACAAGGTGATTACAAACTCTTTTCTCTATCCCAGTCACCTTTACATAATCCCGTCCCAACGGATCACGCTTAACAAAAAAAGAAACTCCTTTTGGTACAGTTCTAAAAATATTGGTAACAGGCTTCCAATCAATCGACATCTGTGATTGCTTGGAATTCAAATCAATATAAGCAACCTGCGCATTTTCCAAAATGACATTTGCCATATTCTTATCTAGCATAACACGATAGCCTTTAACAGCCATAATCCCCAATATTCCCATTATTGCTAATACTGATACGATTTCTAACATAAGCCGACCGGACTGAGTTGACCGTAAAAAATTCTTTGTTGTCCCTAAAATAACGTTTGTGGATTTTGCGCAATGCCCAAAATCCTGCTTTTCAGAAATTAATTGTGTGTGTGTGTGTGTGTACAAATCTCTTAAATTTGCACCCTGGATATCATTATAATAAGCACGTAGAGCCTTCATACTTTTTTCCTCACCCCCTTAATGCTATATTTTTTATTAGCCCTTGTCAAGCTTTTTTTCTAAAATAACTTGCTTTTTAAATCAAAAAAGTGTATGCTACCAGCATTCAAAATAACAGAAAGGATTTATAATGACACTGCCTTTAATGCCAAAAGCGACAGCCGTGTGGTTGGTTGAAAATACAGGACTTACTTTTAAACAAATCGGGGAATTTTGCGGAATGCACTCACTGGAAGTTCAAGCAATTGCTGACGGGGATGTTGCCGGTCATATCGTTGGTATGGATCCTATCGCAACAAATCAATTGACTGCCGAGGAAATTAAACGTTGTGAAGCAGATCCAGAAGCTTGTTTAACTTTATCCAGTAATCCTGAAATTGAAAAACTTTTAAATAAAGGGTCAAAATTTTTATCACAATCCAAGCGGATGATTCGTCCTTCAGCGATTTTATGGTTGGTTAAAAATCATCCAGACTTAACTGATGGGCAAATTATTCGTCTGATTCGGACAACTAAGCCAACAGTGAAAGCTATTCGTGAGAGGACTCATAAAAATTTAAGTAAAATTCAGGCTCAAAATCCAGTCACATTGGGATTATGTACTGAAGCTGACTTAAACGCCGCTGTCGCTGCCATTAAAAAATAAAAGAGGAGGGGGAGAAAATGGAAGAAAACAAAAAGGACGCCAATCAACTTAATACCTTTATTGATCGGATTGAACGTCTTGAAGAAGAAAAAAAGGAATTATCTGCGGATATTCGGGAGGTTTTTTCTGAAGCCAAAGGGGCAGGGTTTGATGTTAAAGTCATGCGTCAAGTTTTAAAATTACGCAAAATGGACCCAGCTGACCGTGCGGAAACTGAATTTTTACGGGATGAATATAAAAAACTTCTGGGAATGACAGAATAAAATAACTTCTTTAATTATAAAAAACCGCCCCTGACAGGCGGTTTTTTATTTAACTATTAATTTTCCCATATTATCTATATAAAAAAGACTTTAAACAAGAAAAAATTAAAGTTAAGACAATTGTAACAATAAGAATAATACCAATTCCCTTCCATATTTTTGATATGTTCTGTCTTAAGGCTAACAAAAACAAAATCCATGCTATTATATAAAAGAAAATGGTACAAATAAGAAATTTATGTTCTAAAGGTTGTTCATATGGACAAGATACATACATATGCATCTTATGTGGAAAATATACGCACCTACGGTATATTGGAATAATCCAAAAATCTATTATCACAAAACTTAATGCAACATAAAAGGCTTTTTGTAAGGAATACTTTATGGCAGTTCCAACCACAAGAAGACAACATATAATATAAAAAATAAAATGAGTAAAAGTAGTTCCTTCATACATAAAATAAAATATCAAGAGAATAATAGAGTGGATAATTTGTGGATAACAGGGGATAACTTTTGAACAAAAAATTTTCCAAAATTATTTTTCCCAGCTTATCAAATTTTATACACACAAAAATATCTTCATTTTTTTCATTCCACCGATTCGGATTTTAGACCTTTTAAAGCCTGTCCCAAAACGATTCGTTTAAAATTAAAAATTTAAGTCAACAAAAATAAGAAAAAGTTTTCCACATTATCCACAGAATAACTACCACAACTATATTTATTATAAATAAAAAATGGGATAAGTTATTTTTTTCTTTTAAATTTTATAAAAATCTGTTATCATAAGCATACCAAACGAAAGGAAAAGTTATGACAAAGAAATCTGTTTTATTAGCAACATTATTGGCAGGGATGAGTGCTTTCATTGGATGTGATAAAAAAACAACTAACCAATCAAATTTATCAAGTGAAAATACTTCTCAAAAAATAACTCAACTCCTTGATCCCCCCATTTTTTTAAATGAAATGCCTCACGCAATGATTATTCCGAATGGAAAAGGGGAATATACTCAGTTACTTTATCCTGTTCAAAAAGATGGAACAGTTATTGAAAGTAAAGATCAATATGAAAAAAGAGTTAAATGGTTAAATGAAAACGATTTGGTTGATATTCCTAAAGGACATACTTTAGCGGGATGTCGTTGGCAGAAGCGGACAGAATCACCCCAAAATCGTTTCGTCAGTTTTTTTGATAATAAAGAATATATATATAGACATATTGACTGGCAACAAAAGTTTTTTAATTTAAAGACATCTGAAGTTATAAAAAAGGATCCTGTTGTATGTTGGTGGGTAGCTCAAACAGAATTTGAAAATAAAAAAAGTAATATGGTTATTAAAAATCAACGAGAAAAATTATCTGGCTCAAGATGAATCATCACTTCAGCTTCTGAAAAAATCTCATGAATTAATTTTTCAGTCTTATCAGCAATAATATGGGCTTTAGCCAGTGGCATTGTCCCATCCAGAACAAGTGTCATCTGAATAAACATTTGGCATCCTGCTTGACGTGTCCTTAAATCTTGGATTGCTTTCACTTCCTTTAAAGTATGAATTTGAGATTTTATTTTATGATGCACATGACTGGGAAGTTCTTCATCCATCAGCATGGCTAAAGAACACTTTAAGACAGTATAAGCGCTTTTTAATAAGTAAAAGCTGACAATAATACCAAAAACGCTATCAATCCAACTAATTGAAAAAGCATAGCTGAAGATAAGCGAAGTTAAAACACCGATATTCATCATTAAATCGCCGTTATAGTGGGCGTTATCGGCTTTTATGGAGATGGAATCCGTTTGGCGAATAACAAACATTTGAAAACGGATCAGACAGCCTGTTAAAATTAAACTGACAAAAATAATCCCAATCCCCCATACAGAGTGAGTAGGGGGCGTATGACTTCCTAAACGAGTAACAGATTCCCAAAAAAGCCAACCACTGGAGGCCAGTAAAATCAGTCCTTGAATAAAACTACCCACAGCTTGTGCCTTTCCATGGCCAAAGCGGTGTTCTTTATCGGGGGGTTGGATGGATTGACGGACAGAAATAAAATTGATAAAGGAAGTCATTAAATCCTGAACAGAATCAAACAGGCTAGCTAAAATAGCCACTGAGGCTGTCATCATAAAAGCGATGATTTTAAGAATAATCAGTACACCTGCTGTTAAAACAGAAGCAATACTTCCCCACATCATCAATTTATTTTTATTTGTCATTTCTTTATTTTAGGTCTTTTTTTCAAAAAAAGCCATAGCTTTTTGATAAAAAGAACCCTATATTATACAATAATATGTAAAAGGAGTTATAAAATGGCAAACTTATACGATATGTTGGGGGTTTCTAAAACTGCCTCGGACGATGAAATAAAAAAGGCTTACAGAAAGTTAGCTCGTTCATTACATCCTGATGTCAATCCAGATAAAAAGGCTCAGGAAAAGTTTAAAACAGTGACGGCAGCTTATGAGCTTTTATCCAACAAAGATAAACGTCGGCGTTATGATGCTGGGGAAATTGATGAAAAAGGCAATCCAACACCCTTTGGGTCAGGCTTTTATGATCGTGGTTCAGGGGCAGGGGGCTTTGGTGGACACACATATCGCCAAGGCAATACCACCTATACCAATATCAATCCGGAAGATTTAGCCAGTATGTTTGGTGGTTTGGGTGGTGGAGGCTTTAATTTTGCCGATTTATTTGGTGGAATGGGGGGAATGTCAGGGATGCAGGACAGGGGAAGACGTTCTTATCAACCCCAAGGGCAAGATGTTCAATATAACCTCTCTATTCCATTTGATTTAGCTATCACAGGTGGTGAAACAACAGTCCGTCTGGCCACAGGTAAGCAAGTTAAAGTCAAGGTCCCAGCAGGGGTTGTGGATGATGCTGTCCTACGCCTGCGTGGGATGGGGGAAATGGGCGGTGATGCCCTGATTAAATTAAAAGTGGGGGCTAGTTCCCTTTATACCCGTCAAGGGGATGATTTAGAAATGAATGTCCCCCTGACCTTAAAAGAGGCGGTTTTAGGGACTAAAATAGATATTCCGACGCCTTCAGGGGAAGTGGCTGTTAAAATTCCACCCATGAGTGGTGGGGATAAGACTTTACGCCTGAAAGGAAAAGGCGTGGCTGGACGGGGGGATTTATTCTTAAAATTGATGATTGTTTTGCCTGGCTCTGACAATAATTTAACACGCTTTGTCAAGGATTGGGATACTGTTCAAAAAAATCCCCGTTCTTTTTAACGGTTAAACAGTTTTTCAATATCTTTTAATTTCATTTCGATATAAGTGGGGCGACCGTGAATACACTGTCCGGAAGTGCCGCAGGCTTCCATTTGACGTAAAAGAGCATTCATTTCATCAATACTTAAACTTCTACCAGCCCGAACAGATCCATGACACGCCATCCGTGCGCAAATATCCTTCATTTTATCTTTCAATAAAACAGTATCATCAAAATCATGCAGGGTATCCACCAGGTCTTGAATGGTTTTTAAAATATCCGTTTTATCCAATAGGGCAGGGAGTTCTCGTACAGCTACACTATCCGTCCCAAATGGGTCTATAACCCAGCCCAGTTCCTTTAATTCTGTGGCTCGTGCATTTAAAAGAGCCACTTCTTCGGGCTTTAAATCCACGATTTCAGGAACTAATAATAATTGCGTTTGTGGTCTTTCTCCACAATTTTTCATCATTTTTTCATAAGTCAGACGTTCGTGGGCAGCGTGTTGATCCACCACCACAAATCCTTCTTTTGTTTGGGCAATAATATAGGTCTTATGCACTTGTGCTTTGGCAAGCCCCAAGGGGGGAAAATGATCATCATTGGTTGAAGGAGGAGGTAAAGTTTCACGTTTCACCTGATAGCTGTCAGCTAATTGTAAAGTATGTTGAACTGGCGATGTGTGATGCACAGGTGTCCAACTGGGTGTAAAAGTTTTTTGTGGGATAAAAGTATCTAATGCCCCGATGGAAATGGTACTGGCTGTTTTTTGTCCATGTTCCACCAAAGTATTTCTTAAACTAGCCACCAATAATCCTCTAATTCGTCCGGCCTCAGCAAATCGAACTTCTGTTTTGGCAGGCGATACGTTGACATCAACTTTATCCTTTGGAACAGATAAGAATAAAGCAAGGACAGGATGACCTTCGCTTCCATGACCCATCAGTCCCTGATAAGCCCCACGTACAGCCCCCAGCAACACTTTATCTTTCACAGACCGTCCGTTGACAAAAAGGTATTGTTCTGTGCTGGTGGCTCGGGTATAAGTAGGCAGGCCAATAAAACCGGACAGTTTTATCTCCTCATATTCTGCCTGAACAGGCAGGGCATTTTCTTTAAATTGATGCCCAATCACCATAGCAACACGGTCAAAAAGACTTTCTGTAGCAGGGTAATGGGTGAGCTTTCTGGATTCAGTGGCCAGTGAAAAAGTAATTTCAGGATGGCTCATCGCAAGTCTATCAAAAACTTCTCGGACTGCCCCTTGCTCACTTTGATCGGATTTTAAAAATTTGAGTCGGGCAGGGACATTATAAAATAGCTCATTGACTTCTATGGTTGTTCCTTGACTGCGGGGGGCAGGGACAGGGGCCTCAGCTTTACCGCCAGTTACCTGTATTTGCCACCCTGTATCAGAATCCTGAGTTCGGGAAGTAATTGTCATTTTGGAAACTGAAGCGATAGAGGGCAGTGCTTCCCCACGAAAACCCAAAAAATTAATATCCAATAAATCATCTTTTGGCAGTTTGCTGGTAGCATGACGTTGAATGGCAAGACTTAGTTCCTCTGGGCTCATTCCTTTACCATTATCAGCGACTGAAAAATACGTTTTTCCACCATTAGAAAGGCGTACCTCAATCTGAGTTGCCCCAGCATCTATGGCATTTTCAATCAGTTCTTTAATCGCACTGGCGGGGCGTTCTACCACTTCACCGGCAGCAATTTGATTGACTAAATTTTGTGGCAGTAATCGTATCATTTTATACCTTTTTTTTGATTATCTCATAAAATACGAAAAATGGCAAGAATAAACATAAAACTTGATTTTTAAATGAATTTTTTATAAAATTTACCTAAAGGAGTTTTAATGCGAGAAATTGTTTTAGATACAGAAACAACAGGACTCAATCCCGAAAAAGGGGATAGGATTGTTGAAATCGGTTGTGTGGAATTGGAAAATCATTTACCAACCGGAAAAACATATCATCAATACATCAATCCAATGCGTTCTATTAGCCAGGAAGTTGTAGCTGTACACGGTTTGACAGAAGAATTTTTGTCTGACAAGCCTCTTTTTTCAGAAATTGCAGATGATTTTTTGGCCTTCGTTGGCGAAAATACGCCACTTGTGATCCATAACGCTGCCTTCGATATGAACTTTTTGAATACGGAGTTAAAAGCATGCGGAAAGCCAGCTTTGCCAGAAGATAAGGTTATAGATACCCTTTTAATCGCCAGAAAGAAATTTCCAGGGGCTAAAGTCAATTTGGATGAACTTTGTAAACGCTATCATGTGGATGCTTCTCGTCGTACAGTACATGGCGCTTTATTGGACTCTGAATTGTTGGCTGATGTCTATTTGGAATTGATTACAAATAGAGAATTAAATTTTGTATCCAATAAAAAAAATAAACAAAATCAAATAGTTAGTCAAAAATTAAAAAATGTTTCACGTGAAACATTTCCAGTTCGTGAATGGAAAATAGATGAAATAGAAGAAAAAACACACACAGAATTTTTATCAAAAATTAAAAATCCAATATGGGGGGAAGAATGATTTTATTTTTTTTATTATTATCAATTTGTGGTTCGGCTTCAGCTCAAATAACAGATTTAATGGGAAGTTTAGCTATTGATGGAATGATGACGGCTCAATCTGCTAAAGGGTATAACCAAGCTAATTTACAACTCAAAAAAAATAGATTAGCACAGGAATTACAAATAAAAAATATGGAAATTCAAACACTTATGATAACTAATCATAAAAATGTTTCACGTGAAACATTTTCTGTGGCAGGGTATCCGGCTGTAGCAAAATCAGAAAATAACAATAGCTTTTTTATCGAAGTAAAAGGAATTGAAAAAGCACTTTGTTCGGGAATAGGACAACGATTTGCTGGGGCTAAAAAAATAAAAATAAATCAAAATAATACATGTTTGGATAAAAATAACATTAAATTTTATTATTAAAATACTTGTTTTTTATATTTGTTTCCATTATAATCCCTTCATCTTAAACATCAGATGAGGGGAATGTTTCACGTGAAACAATTTGATAAAGTTTTAAATGAGTCAAAACAAGATATTGAAAAATATATCAAAATTTTACTTGATTGGCAAAAACATGTTAATTTAATTTCAAAAAATACAATCCCAGATCTTCAAAAAAGACATATTTTAGATTCTGCTCAATTATGGAAATATATTCCTGATTCAAGTAAAACTTTAACTGATGTGGGTAGTGGTGGCGGATTTCCTGGGATTGTTTTGGGAATTTTAAATAAGACGGCAGGCTTTCCTTTAAGTATTACTTTAATTGAAAGTGATTCTAAAAAAGCTATTTTTTTAGGGGAAGTGAATCGCCAGTTAAAATTGAATTTGATAATCCTGACAGAACGTGTTGAAAAAGTGGATAATTTAAAAACAGATATTGTGACAGCTCGTGCTTTTTCTGAATTAAATCAAATATTTACATGGTGTCAAAAAATTGTTTCACGTGAAACAATTTGGATTTTATTAAAAGGAAAAGGGTATAAAGAGGAAATAAAAAAGAATGCTTTTAAAGCACAAATTGAAGAAATTCCGAATGAATATTCTGAAGGGGTCATTTTAAAAATAACGGGGGTAGATTATGAGTGAAATTTTTGCTGTTTCAAACCAAAAAGGGGGCGTGGGTAAGACAACAACAGTTGTAAATTTAGCGACAGCTTTATCGGCGCTGAATAAAAAAATTCTGATTATTGATTTGGATCCACAAGGAAATGCAACGGTTAGCTTTGGCTTGCGTCGACAACTGGGGGGTAAAAGTTCCTATGGTGTTTTGACGGGGCAATCCCCCCTAAAAGAAGCTGTTCAATCTACGTTGGTTCCTAACCTCTATGTTTTACCAGCCAGCCAAGAATTATTAGGAGTTGATTTGGAATTAGCTGGGACAGAACATCCGCAATTTTATCTTAAAAAAGCTCTTCAGGATGTTGAAAATGAATTTGATTATATTTTTATGGATTGTCCGCCTGCTGTAGGGTTATTGACGTTGAATGCTTTGGTATCAGCAACGCAAGTGATTATCCCAATTCAATGCGAATATTTAGCATTGGAAGGGGTGGCTGATTTAATGAAAACCATTGAAAAAATTAAGAAAAACTTTAATCCAACCTTAAAAATTCAGGGGGTTGTCTTGACTATGTATGATGGGCGGTCTAATTTGGCTAAATCAGTTCAAAATGATGTCAGGTCTTATTTTGGGCCTTTGGTTTTTGATACAATTATTCCCAGAAATGTACGTATTCCAGAGGCACCCAGTCATGGAAAACCGGTAATGCTTTATGATTTCAAAAGTGTTGGGGCTCAAAGCTATTTACGCTTGGCCGCTGAAGTTCTAAAACGCAACAAAGGAGAAGAAAATGGACAATAGATTAGGAAAAGGATTAAGTTTTTTAATGGGAGAAGATGTTGTTTCTGACATCAATAAAGAGCCAGATCAAACAATTAAAATGGTGGCGATTAAAGAATTAACGGCCAGTCGTTTTCAACCGCGTCGAGTTTTTAAGCCTGAGGCCTTACAGGATTTGGTCGCCTCTATTCAAACAAAGGGCGTTTTGCAACCCTTGTTAGTTCGTCCTAAAAGTTTAGGTGGATATGAAATTATCGCTGGTGAACGTCGATATCGTGCTTCACAAATGGCTGGATTATCAGAAGTACCTGTTATTGTTAAAGATTTTAATGATAAAGATGCCTTGGAAGTGGCTTTGATTGAAAACCTGCAACGCGAGGATTTAAACCCGATTGAGGAGGGGGAAGCCTATGCTCGTTTAATGAAAGAATTTACTTATACGCAAGAAACTTTGGCCAGTGTGTTAGGTAAAAGTCGGAGTTATATTGCTAACACGTTGCGCTTATTAGAATTACCCCCAACTATTCGGAAAATGTTGGAAGAAAAGCAGATTACACCGGGTCATGCAAGGGCTTTGATTGGGGTGGAAAAATCAGAAGAATTAGCCTTACAAATTATCAATAAAGGGATGACGGTGCGTGAGGCTGAAAAATCTGCTGAAATGAAAAAATATCCCAATAAAAAAACAGTTCAGATGAATGAAAAAGATGAAGATATTCAATCACTTGAACAAGATTTATCCCAAAAATTAGGCATGAAAGTTCAAATCAAGTGGAACGGTAAAAAGGGCGTTTTAAGTTTTACCTATAAATCCCCTGACCAATTGCAAGAACTTTTGAAACGTTTTCTGTAAAATTTTTATTTACGGATAAGTGTTAAAAGAGTTTGTTTTAAAATAAGTTCTGGATTTAAAAGGCCTGATTTCATTTGCACTTCGGCATTGGATAAATCGTGAAAAGCTTTTAAAAGAGTTGGCTTTTTCCATAAATGGAGTTGTTCTTTGACTGATTCTTCCAAGCGAAATTGAGCGGGTTTTAAAATCTTTTTAACTATATCGCCCGAAGATTCTCCATGGTCTAATTTATCGACACCTTTTAAAAGGTTGGCAAAATAACGTGTCACAGCCCCCAATAAAGTCACTGGATTTTCCCCCTGTAAAAGCAGAGTATTCAGGGCATTCAATGTCGCCTCTGTTTGACGATTAGCCACAGCTTGAATCAGGGTGTCAAAATTGACCGTTCCTGTACCGACCAGTTGTTGAACCAGCTCTAAGGTAATAGATTTTTTATTTGAATTCCAAAGGGCAATTTTATTTAATTCGTTCTTTAAAATCAAAGTGTTATTGTTTGTATTTTGAATCAGGTAATCGCATGCTTCTGGGGTAAAAGTAAAACCAGCCTCATGCGAAAAATTTTGAATTAAGCGGCGTAAATCCATGATTTCGGGTGGATAACAGGCAATGACCAAAATCTGGGAACTGGATTCTGATTCTGCTCGTAAGGCAGCAGACTTTATTATGTTATCAGCTGTCATTAACAAAAAAGAATCTGTTTGGCACTTTTGAATAAAATCTGACATAATATCAGCATGTTGTGCCGTGGCTTCTTTTAACCAAATTAATCGGCGTCCGCCCATTAAATCAGGCGTATTGGCTTCTTCTAAAACTTTGGATGGATTTCCCTTTAAATCAACAGGTGTCAATGAAATTAAAGAAAAAGGGCCTGCGTTGGGTAAGATAATTTTTAATATTTGTTGAGCGACTTCTTGAACGCCAGTGCTGTCTGTTCCAAAAATAAGGGCAGCCCGAAATTCATTTTTCAGTCGGGGAGTTAAGGCACTGATTTGATAGGGTTTTGCTTTCAATTAAGAACTCCTGCTAAGGTACCTAAAACATGTAAACTAACCTGTTCGGCTAATTGTTCAGCTAATTCTTGTTTAACTTTTCTTTCAGCAACTGTTGTTGCATAAGGGTCTTTAACAACGTTGTATGAACTGGTAAGTGATGTAGATGAATTAAGAATTTCTTTATGAGTTTTATTTTCTGTCAGACGATAATTGACTGAACCAGTGATACCCATAACTGTTGCGAAGTTTTTATCATCAATTGTTTGATCCCAACTGGAAAAAGTGGGGGCAGACACATTTAAAGTATATTGAGATTCAGAAGATTGCCTTAGTTTATTTTGTAAAACTTGGCGCATTGAAAATCCAAAATAAGCGGGAATAGGTTCAATTTTTACAGGAACTGTATTGCCATCAACTGACACCTCTTTATAAAGTGGGGAAAAACCACAGGCTGATAAAAATAAAAAAGTCGTCAATAAAAATTTTTTCATGTGTCCTCCTGTTTTTTTTATTTTAGCAAAAAGTCCCCAAAAAAACAACAAAAAGGATGCAAAAAAAGTTTTTTTCGTGTATAATAAAACCATGAAAAAACAACAAGTCATTTTAATTGCAGGACCAACAGCTAGTGGAAAGTCTGGCTTTGCTTTGGATATTGCCGAAAAAATTGGTGGTGAGATTGTTAATGCAGATGCTTTTCAAGTGTATAGTGGTTTACGGGTTCTAACAGCTCGTCCCGATGAATCTGAAATGCGGGGAATAAAACATCATTTATATGGTTATGCGGATAATTTTACTCAAGAAAATGTCAGCGATTGGGTGAAAAAGGCAGCCAAAGTGATTCCGGAAATTAAACATCCAATTGTGGTTGGGGGAACAGGACTTTATTTATCAGTTTTGATGGAAGGGATTAGTCCCATTCCTGAAATTTCTGACGAAATACGAGAAAAGGTACGTCAAATGCCCCAAAAAGAAGTATTAGCGAAGTTGACAAAAGGGGAAATTCCACAAGACATTCAACGCCAAAAACGGGCTTTGGAAGTTTTATTGGAAACAGGTAAGCCGATAGAGTATTTTCAAAATCAACCAAAACAAAAATTTTTAGAAGCTGATTTCAAAACAGTTGTATTATTACCGCCAAGGGAAAAATTATATGCCCGTATTGAGACACGTTTAATTCAAATGTTGGGGCAAAATATTGTGGGGGAAGTTCAAAATTTATTCTCCAGCTCGGCCACAGGTGGCGTGATGAAGGCAATAGGTGTCAAGGAACTTATTGATTTTATTGAAAAAAAATATGATTTAGCCACTGCTTCTGAAAGAATTTTATTGGCGACTCGCCATTATGCTAAACGTCAAAGAACATGGTTTAAACATCAAATGCCTCAAGAGACTTTGTTTATCGAAAAGCCAGACTTAAAAAGCGTAATTACAAAGTAATTACTATATTAAATATTTTAAAATCAATCACTTAATAATTTATTTGAAGTATTTATTGATAAAAATAGAAGAGATTTTAAAAATAGTGAAATTACAATGTAATTACGACTTGACAAGTGTAATTACATTGTATATACTTTTTCTAAAAGGAGGTTTTTATGCAAAAATTTTTTTTAAAAAAAGGAATAATTTTTTTCTGGCTGATAGCTATTAGTTGGGGAATATTTGTTGCTAATTATTTGCAAATTTCTGGGTGGTGGCAAAATCGGTCTAATTTATCACCCATGGAAATTGTTGGGGCTTTGGGTGGATTGGCGATGCCTCTGGTTTTATTATTTTTAATTGCTTCTTATTTTGATCGTTCTGAACGGCTTGAAAAAGAAACAAAAAAGATTCGTTCTTTTATGGATGAATTGATTTATCCATCTGAAGAGGGGGCGACTTATACAAAAGAATTGACGGCTAATTTAGCTAAACAAATCAAGGAATTTAGAGCCGTTTATACTGGGGTTACGGAACATACAGATAGTGTTAAAGAAAATTTACAACGGTGGATAGAAGGGTTAAATAAACTGGTTAAAACAGTGGATACACAAACGGTGGGGGCTGTTCAAAAAATAGCTACTCATGTTGAAAAATTGGCAGAAATTACGCATCAGAGTAATCGTCAGGCAGAACAAACAACGACTTTGTTGGCTGGACAAGCTGATATTTTGAATGATATTACGCGTAAAACAAATGCGATGATGATGACGTTTTCAAAAGAACTGAATACTCAAATTCAAGAAATTCAAAATTTATCACATGCGCTAGAAACAGCTCGTCATCAAATTTTAACTTCTGAAGAAAATTCTGGAAAAATGGTTAAAGCACTAACAGAAAATTCAGAACGTTTGGAAAAAACGTTGGTAAAATATGAGTCTTTAAAAGAGGTAGAAAATCAGGCTCAAAAAACAAATAAAGAAATTGCTTTAATTGGGGAACAAGTGGAATCGAAAGCTTATGCGCTTCAGTCTGTTTTAAATCAGATGAAGGGAGATATGGCTTTGGTGGCTCAAGGATTAAATGCTCACACTCAAGCGTTGGAAAAACATTTGAATTTAAAGGAAAAACAAAGTCATGATTTGTTAATAGAAGCCAGTTCTATTGTGACACAGTTACAACAATTTTCAGTAGAGTTGGCGCATCTATTTAGCCCTAAAAATGAAGAAGAATTATGGAAAAAGTATTATGCAGGGGATAAGGCTGTTTTTATGCGCCACTTACATAACGAAATCAAGACGACAAAATCCGAAAAAGTGAAAAAACTATATCGGGAAAATATGGCTTTTCAAATGGCTGTTAATCATTACATGCAGGCTTTTGAACAAATGACCTATGAAGCTAAAGAAAATTCGGCAGATAGTCCTTTACTAGGGGTACTAGTGGGGTCGGATGTGGGGCGTTTGTATATGGTTTTGGCTGAGGTTATTAAAGGGGGAAATGTATGAAAATTAAATTGATTAAAATTGGAAATTCTTTTGGAGTACGATTGCCCAAAAATATTATTGAAGAATGTAGTTTAAAAGAAGAACTGAATTTAAATGTTAATCAGGGAAGTATTATTATTACTCCCGTTGTTTCTCCACGTTTAGGCTGGAAAGAGCTGGTTTTAGATGAAGCAAATAGTCATCCAATCAAAGCAGAAGGAGAATGGGAATGGTAAAAAGATTTGATGTTTATTTCTGTGATGTGAAGGGAAAAGAAAAACCTTGTGTTGTTGTTTCACCAGATGAGATGAATAATGTTCTTCCTTATGTTTTGATTGCTCCTATTACTTCTGATGTTCGTGTGTTTCCTTGTCGGATTGGGGTAAAAATAAAAGGGCAGGCGGGACAAGTGGCTTTGGATTTAATTCGTTCTGTTTCTAAAGAACATTTGACCAAGCGGTTTGGGAATCTACCTTCAGCACTGCAAGAAAAAATTTTAGAGCTTTTAAAAGAGCTTTTTTGCCGTTGTTAAAATTCTAAAGGAAATGAAACGGTGAATGTTGTTCCTTTGTCCTGTTGACTAGAAACAGTGATTGTGCCGTCATATTTTTGGACCAGTTGTTGAACAATACTGAGGCCCAATCCAGTACCTTCCACTTTTTTAGTAGAATTGACACGATAAAAACGGTCAAATAGTTTTTCTTGTTCATCTGGAGTCAATACTTTTCCAAAATTATGAACACTGATAACAATCCATTCATTTTGACCACTTAAAGTGAAATCCGATGACTTATTTTTTAGACATGCTTTTATGGTAATCGGTTTATTTTCTTCCCCATATTTCAGGGCATTATCCAATAGATTTTGAAAAATGTGGTACAAGTCGGCTCGGCTGGCCATCAGACGAGGCAGTTTTTCTTTTTCCAAATAAATTTTCTTGTTTGACTTTTGGGCACGTAAAGAGAAATCATTAACCAGGCTTGTCAATAATTCTTCCACTAAAACAGGCTCTGTTTGAACAGATTTTTCTTGTCGCATGTGGGCAAGCTTTAGTAAATTTTGCACCAGTCCTGTCATATGTTGTGTTTGTTCCGCCATTAAATTTAAAAACTTTTCTTGAGCCTGTTTGTCATCCTTAGCAGGTCCTTGTAAAGTTTCAATCACACCCGACAGAATTGCCAAAGGCGTTTTGAGTTCATGACTGGCATTGGCAAAAAAATCAGCCTGTTTTTGTTTAAAAGTTTCAAAAGGGGTAATGTCGTGTAGTACAATCACAAATCGGGCATCTAAAAAACCAAGATTTGTCAAACGTTCCATTTGAACGGAAAAAGTTTTATGACCAGTGGTTGTTTGCCATATTACAATCGTAGAGTCTTTTTTTTGGTGAACAAGTTCTGCAAAAGCCTTTGTAAAATGAATTTCTGAAAACAAAACACTGACATTGAAACCCACTATATTTTCGGACCAAATTTTTCGGGCAGAAAGATTGGCAAAAGTGACTTGTTCTTTTTCATCAATCATTAGAATAGGGTCAGGAAGTATTTCCAAAATATGGACACCAGATTGTGTTTTTTGTCGCCAAGAACTTTGTACTTTTTGAAAAGAGGCCATTAATCGAGCAGATGAAAAAAAGCCTTTTTTAAAACGTGGGAGTTCTAAGTCTAAATTAAGAGAGGTATTTTTCAGGTAAGAAATAAAATTATCTAAATCTTTAAAAATAAAGAAAATGATAATGGCGCTGATGCCCCAAAAAGACAACAATGAAAGGGTGGCAGAAATCCATGTGAGTTTTTTGAGGAACATTAAAATCAATAAAATTAAAAGAGCCGGAATATTGATAATTAAAGTCCGAACAGCCAATTTGCCACTGTGGTTTAAGATTTTTACTTTCTTTTTTTTCATAAATTAAGTATAATATATCCCACTAAAAAAGGAAAGTAAAAAAATGACGAAAGATAAAACAACTCCATTGATGGAACAGTACTTAAAAATAAAAGCGGATTATCCGGATTGTCTGCTTTTTTATCGGATGGGGGATTTTTATGAGTTGTTTTTTAATGATGCTTTTGTGGCATCCAAAGCCCTGGATATTGTCCAAACGTATAGGGGAACTCATTTAGGGCAAAAAATTCCCATGTGTGGTGTTCCTTTTCACGCTTATGAAAATTATTTGGTGCGGCTAGTCAAGGCGGGATATAAGGTTGCCATTTGCGAACAGATGGAAGATCCAGAAGAAGCTAAAAAACGGGGTAATAAAGCTGTTGTGAAAAGGGATGTGATTCGCATTGTAACGGCAGGAACATTGACGGATGAAAACCTGTTGAATGCCCGCCATCACAATTATTTGGTATCTGTGGCAGAAAGTGGTTTAGGTTTCGGGGTGGCGTGGGCCGATATGTCCACCGGGGATTTTTATGTTCAAACGGCAACCACTGAAACACTCCCCTCTGTTTTGGCACGATTAGAAGCATCAGAAGTCTTGGTGCAAGAAGATTTCACAACACGTTATCCTCATTTATGGGATAATTCATTCGGGCAAATGACACAATTGCCTGCCAGTGATTTTTCAGCCCTGCTATATGCCAGTGTGATGCAAAGAAATCCCAGTTTTTTAAAAGTGGAAAATATAGCGATTGGTGTGATTGAACAATATTTAACCAGAACGCAAAAAAGTGAAGCCCCAATTTTGTCGGCTCCACAACAAGTGAATGAAGTTCAGTTGATGCAGATTGATGCGGCAACACGTCGTTCTTTGGAATTGACCTCTTCTTTGTCAGATGAACGGGGGGCGGCCAGTTTATTGACTATTTTGGATGAAACCCAGACAGGGGCAGGGGCTCGGTTGCTATCCACGTGGCTTTCCAGTCCCTTGATGGATTTGGATTTAATCAATGCGCGGTTGGATCAGGTCAATTTCTTTAAAGATAATCCTCTAGTGTTGGCAGATGTTCGGACGATTTTAAAAGAAGTTCCGGAAATAGAGCGGGCTTTGACACGCTTGGCTGTGGGGCGTGGTGGGCCAAGGGATATGATGGCTATTGCAACAGGCCTTGGCTTGATTCCGGTTTTAAGAACTCATTTGGTGGGGGAATATATGCCCAATGCTTTGGCACAAACAAAGGATTTACTGGGTGAACATTCTTTGTTGGTTGAAGAAATCAAAAGGGCTTTGGTGGATGAGGATAAGTTGCCCCTGTTGGCCAGAGATGGTGGTTTTATTCGTGCAGGGTATCATGCACCACTGGATGAATATGATTCCATTAAAAAGAATGCTAAAAAAATGTTGGCCGATTTACAGGCTAAATATATTGCCCAAACCAATATCCAAAATTTGAAGGTTACCTTTAATAATTTATTGGGCTATTTTATTGAAGTGCCAACCAGATTTTCTGAACCCCTTTTGACTAACAAAGAGATGGGCTTTATTCATCGTCAAACAATGGTAAATTGTGTGCGTTTTACAACGGTGGAATTATCGGATTTAGAAACGAAAATTTTGCAGGCAGATGAAAAAACATTGCGCTTGGAATTGGAATTGTATGAGGCTTTACGTCAAAAGATTCTGGCCCTCAGCACAGAAATTTTACAGGCCTCCAGAGCTTTAGCATGCCTGGATGTTGTATCCAGTTTGGCCCACTTGGCCAGCCGTAAAAATTGGGTACGTCCTACTTTAACTTTGGGGAAAGAATTTGATATTAAAGGCGGACATCATCCGGTGGTGGAAAGTGCTTTGGAAAAACTCCACACAGACTTTATCCCCAATGATTGCAACTTAAACGAACAAAATAATTTATGGTTGTTGACGGGGCCGAATATGGCGGGGAAAAGTACCTTTTTGCGCCAAAATGCTTTGATTGCCATCTTGGCACAAATGGGGTCGTATGTGCCAGCCGAAAGTGCCACCATTGGTTTGGTGGATCGGCTTTTTTCACGAGTCGGAGCCAGTGATGATCTGGCGCGCGGTCGTTCCACATTTATGATTGAAATGGTGGAGGTTGCCAACATTTTAAATGGGGCAACGGATAAATCGTTGGTGATTTTGGATGAAGTAGGGCGTGGGACAGCCACTTTCGATGGCCTCTCTATTGCCTGGGCAACGGTTGAATATCTTCATAATCACAATGCTTCTCGTGCTTTGTTTGCCACACACTACCATGAATTAACGGCCTTAAGTAAAAATTTATCACGGGTTTCCATGCACACCATGCGGATTAAAGAATGGCAAGGGGACATTGTCTTTTTGCACGAAGTGGGGGAAGGGGCCGTCAATCGATCCTATGGGATTCATGTGGCGCGCTTGGCCGGGTTGCCTGATGCTGTTTTAACGCGGGCTGAACAAGTCCTGAATCAGTTGGAAGAAAAGAAAACACATCAAAAGCCATTGTTTGA
The DNA here is from genome assembly GCA_045617605.1 of Alphaproteobacteria bacterium. Classification (GTDB taxonomy): domain Bacteria; phylum Pseudomonadota; class Alphaproteobacteria; order CAAHEQ01; family UBA3637; genus UBA3637. The sequence goes on from JAZLIX010000026.1 coordinate 18,496, forward strand.
TGATTTGCCACTTTTTTCGGCTTTAGAAAAACAACCACCCAAAGAAAGTGTCGTGGAAAAAGAATTAAAAGTTTTGGATGTGGATGCCCTGTCGCCACGGGAAGCCTTGGATATTTTATATCGCTTGAAGGGGGAAGTGAAATGATTTATCAATTATTTTCCATTATTTTATCGGCATTCTTTTTACTGTTTATGTTTTGGGCTTTGTGGTATATTGCTATTCCCTTGTTAGCGATTGCGGTGTTGGTTTCGGCGGTGGGCGTTTTTATGAAAAAGATTAAAACCAAAGCGGTTCACAAACGTCATCGCCCGATTCAAGCGAACGATATTATTGATGTTGATTTTAAAGAAGTCAATTCTTAAACATCACTATTTTCGGTATATTTGATGATTTATGACATTTTTATGACATTTTTATGACATTTTTCTTGCTTTTTCATTTATGATTGAGTATAGTTCCCCTTGTATCAACTTTTTTAAGAAAGGAATTTAAGTGATGCGTATGAAAAAATTAGTTAAGGTAGCTTTAGTAGCGGCAGTGGCTTTCAATATGACAAATGCCGAAGCAGGAAGTTATCAGTTAAATGATTACTCTGTGACTGGGTTGGGGCGTTCCTATGCTGGTCAAGGAGTGGTCGGGGATGATTATTCGGCCATAGCTTTTAACCCCGCTGGTATGACTTTGATGAAAAAGTCTGGAATTCAAACAGGGGCAACTTTTGTCAATTTACGGGCAGATGTTGAAGGGTTAGATTATGGTACAAAGCCCTATGCAGGAAATCACAAGAAAATGGATTTCTGGGCACCTATTCCTCAATTTTTCGGACAATATAATGTGAACGATAAATTCTCATTGGGTTTTGGGGTTTATGCGCCTTTTGGTTTAAAAACACAATATGATTCCAATTGGTTTGCTTCTGATACCGCTATTTTATCAAAATTAGATATAATGGACTTTAACGTGTCAGTCGCCTATAAATTGAATCAACATTGGTCAATCGGGGCCAGTGCTATTATGCGTTATATCTACGGTAAAATGACCAATACGATTTCGTCAATGGCTGGTGGTGGCAAATCAGAATTTGATGTCCATGGTTGGACGCAAACCGGTACTGTGGGTGTGATGTATGAACACGATGAAAATACCCGCTTAGGTGTTTCTTATCGGTTGCGTTCTGCCCAAAAAACAAAGGGCGATTTTGATGTCAGTGGAAATCCACTTTTTAATGGTGGGGCAAATGTTTGGTCAAATCCTGATTTACCAGAATCTTTGATTTTTTCTGGGTATCATCGGTATAAAAATTTGGGATTTTCAGGGACAGCCCGTTGGACTCATTGGACTTCCTCGTTCCCAGAATTTACAGTGTATTCAGATCACCCTCTAATGAAAACAGTATATGGTGGGGCAAAAGTTTCAAAATATAATTATCAAAACAGCTGGACTTTAACCGGTGGGGTGGATTATTACTATTGTAAAAATTTGACTTTCCGCTTTGGTGGTGGTTGGGATGAAAGTCCAACTCACAAGCCTGAAAACCGCACGATTCGTATTCCAGACAATGACCGTTGGTGGATGAGTGTTGGGGCCAGTTATATGAAAAACAATTGGCAATTGGATGTGGGTTATGCGCACATGATTGCTAAAACAAGTAAAGCTTTAGAAACAAGCGATCCTAATGCTGTTCCTGTGAAATATAAGAATATGCAATCTCATATTTTAGGGGTTCAAGTTCAATATAAATTCTAAAGAAACTTTCAAGTTTTCAGCCCTGTCTTTGACGGGGCTTTTTTGTTTTCTAAATCCATGGCGTGTGAGCCATCACAAAAAGGTTTGTTATGGGATTTTCCACATCGGCAGAGTGCCTGTCTGGCACGAATTTCATAAGGTTTTCCCTTATCGTCTACAACTTCAATGCCACCTTTTGCATAAATGGGCCCCATACAATTGAGGGCGACATCTTTCAGGATATTGATTTCAGGGTGGGCAGGTTCTTCAATAATTTCCCCTGTTTGATTATCAATAATCATCAAGCGTCCGCCGGGACAAGAAAGTGTCTCCTTTATGGCCAGTTGATCGGTATCCTTTTGCCCTTGACGTACTAAATTCCAGACACGCCCAAAGGCATCACAGAATCGTCCAAAAGCGCAGTATAATTCATTATCAAGAAGTGTAAAATTAGGCCCTTCAAAAGCTTGGGCTTCCTCTACAAAAGGTTTATGTGGGGCCGTACAGGTGCCGTCAAAATTTTGACATTGATGAGCCCCATTACAAAAGGGCATTTGATTGGATTGACCGCACCGACAAAGCTTGATTTCGGTATTTCCTGACTTTAAGTGTCTTCCCTTTTTATATGTCCAATGTTGTGTGTCAGAATCTTTTGTA
>JAZLIX010000027.1:0-4674 GCA_045617605.1 Alphaproteobacteria bacterium
GCAAGGACAAGATGGACGGAATGGGGGGGTTAGGAATGACAAAATTATTTTTTTCTTGACCCATTTATGAAAAAAGAATATAGTCCTTGTCAGGATGATTATCAAAGGAGAAAATAATGAAGAACAAAATAACGAAAGAAAATGGTCGTTCAATGGTTGAAATGTTGGGTGTTTTAGCAATTGCCGGTATTATTACCTTGGGGGGATTAGCAGGCTATCGTATGGCAATGAAAAAAATTCGTGCCAATAGCATTTCTGAATTAATTGCTGCCGCCTCTGTTTATGCCCAAACTCATAACACTCAAGTCAGTGGTATTGAAGATTTAGATGACGATTATGATAAAGCCCCTGAATGTGTGGAAAGGATTACTGCCGAAACAAATGGCAAAGTAAGCATCATCTTTACAGAGTCAGATTATTGTACTAGCGTCATGACCTTAGTAGGAACTAGCTTTGGAAAATGTCGTTGGACAGTCAACGGTCAAGAAGGAACCTTTAACCCAACAAGCGACGCTGTTAAAGCAGATGGAACTTGTGCTTAAAATTTTCTTAATTAAAAGACCCGCTGTTAAAGCGGGCTTTTTTTATTTGTTGTATTCCAATGTTTCGTCGTGGATATACTCTATTTGAATGCCTGCCTGACGCATCATTTCTTCAGCCTCACCACCAGCGTGGTATTTATATTCCGCCACCACTCGTTTAATACCCGAGGCAATTAGCAACATAGCACAAGTACGACATGGTGCCATTTTACAATAAAGCGTTGCCCCTGCGATTGAGACACCCCTTTTGGCTGCCTGACAAATCGCATTTTGTTCAGCGTGAATTGTGCGCATACAGTGTTCGTGAATAGAGCCGTCTTCTTCCACCACCTTTTTCATCAGGTGTCCCACTTCGTCACAATGAGGGAGTCCAGGAGGAGAGCCAACATAGCCTGACACAATAATTTGATTATTCTTTACTATTACACAAGCAATGCGACCACGATCACAAGTCGCCCGTTTTGCCAGCGCATGCATCACTTCCAAAAAATATTCATCCCACGTTGGACGTTGATACTTTTGTTGCATCTTGAACCTCCTTTTTAGCTTCTTTCTTTCCTTTAGAAATTTGACGCCAATTTTGTACGTTTTTTTGGTGTTCCTTATAAGTCGGAGAAAATACATGCCCCCCCTTGCCGTCTGCCACAAAATAGATATCCTTTGTTGTCATGGGATGCAAAACTGCCGAGATAGAAGCCCGTCCAGGATTAGAAATTGCCCCCCGTGGAAGCCCGTAAATCACATATGTATTATAGGGATTTTGTTCTTTTAAATCCTTATAAGTTACTCGTTTCATTTTGTCCACATGCCCATCTGTGACTGCATAAATAACTGTCGGATCAGATTGTAACCGGATTCCTTGTTTCATTCTGTTATAGAAAACAGAAGCAATATGCGCCCTTTCAGAATTACGTGAAGTTTCTTTTTCAATAATGGAAGCCATCACCACTGCCTCTTTCGGGGTTTTTAAAGTAATACTTGGATCACGACCAGCCCACAATTCTTCCACCGTTCGATCCATTGCGTTTTTCATTCGTTCTATCATCCCTTCCTTGGTATCTCCCCAAGAATAGTGATACGTATCAGGCAAAAGTGTGCCTTCTTTGGGAATTTGTATAATATCCCCCATTAGCCCTTTTGCTTTATCTACCAAAGCAACAACTTGTTCAGATGTCAATCCTTCTGGTACAACCAAACGCCGAATGTAAGTATCCCCACTGGTCAAAATATTCATCACCATTTTAGAACTTGCATGGCGTGGGATGGAATATTCCCCAGCCTTGATATTATTCGCCTGACCACTGGCCCGTACACCAATTTCAAAAATAGACGGACTGGAAATAATTCCCTCTCGATACAATTGTTTTGCAATTTTACGTAGCGACTTTCCTTTGATAATCAGTGTTTCTGTTGAAGATTCCAAAGGACCTTCCGCCACAAATTGCGTATAAGTTGTCAGAACACTGCCGCCAATCAAAGAAACTACCAAAAAAGCTAATAAAAAATAAATAAAGACACTATGTCTCATTATTTCACCTTTTTAAATAAAAGTGTTGCATTTGTTCCCCCAAAGCCAAAGGAATTAGAAAGGGCTATATCGATTCGTTTTTCCTGTGCAGTATGGGGAACTAAATTAAAGCCTTGCGTTTCTTCCTCTGGGTCATCCAAGTTGATGGTCGGTGGTATTAAATTATTCTGCATAGCCAGTAAGGTATAAACCGCCTCAACACTACCAGCCGCCCCTAACATATGTCCAGTCATTGATTTGGTAGAAGACATGGCCACTTTTGTATCAGCAAAGATTTCTTTAACAGCTTTGAATTCCACCATATCCCCCATAGGCGTAGAGGTACCATGAGCATTGATATAGTCCACTTGAGTTGGTTTGATTTTAGCTTCATTAAGTGCCTGTAAAATCGCCCGTTTTGCCCCTGTTCCACCTGGAGCTGTAAAGTGATGTGCATCTGCCGTTAAACCATAACCAATAACCTCACCATAAATTTTAGCCCCACGCGCCTTGGCATGTTCGTATTCTTCCAATAAAACAGCCCCTGCCCCTTCGGCCATCACAAAACCATCCCTGTTTTTATCCCAAGGACGAGAAGCCTTTTGTGGCATTTCGTTAAAGTGTGTGGAAAGGGCACGCATCTGCGCAAAGCCAGATATTCCTATTGGACAGATTGCTGCCTCGGACGAACCAGCCAACATCACATCAGCCCTATTTTCTTTGATTAGGCGTGTTGCCTCACCAATTGCATGCGCCCCAGAAGCACAAGCCGTCGCACAGGAAATATTTGGTCCTTGAAGCCCATATTTAATAGATAAATGTCCACCAATTAAATTAATTAAAATGGAAGGAATCGTAAAAGGCGATACCCGCCTTGGTCCCATATTTTCAGCAATTTTCCCCCCATTCACAATCCCCATTAGTCCACCGACACCCGAACCAAAATAAACACCAGATCTATTTTTTTCATCTTCTGTTTCGGGCAACCAATTCGCATCTTGCATAGCCTGAATACCCGCTGCCATACCATACAAAATAAACGGATCAACATGTTGTTGTTCCTTATGTGACAAAATATCGTCAGGATTAAACTGACCTTCAACCGTTCCTTTTGGAATATATCCTGCCACTTGGGAAGTATAGTTTGTGGTATCAAATGTGGTAATATTGGAAAGCCCCGATTGACCAATGGATAAAGCCTGCCAATTTGCCTTTGGACCATATCCCAATGGCGATAAAACTCCTAATCCTGTCACAACAACACGTCGCATAAAATTCCCTTTCACAAAAAAAGCGCCCCTGCTTTTCCTATCAGAACAAGCCCGGAACGCCCCGTTAAATCAAGCTCTTATTAAACTTGTTTTTGAATGTAATCAATGACATCCTTGACTGTACGGATTTTTTCAGCCGCATCATCAGGAATGGAACAGCCAAATTCTTCTTCAAAAGCCATAACCAATTCAACTGTATCCAAGCTGTCAGCGCCCAGATCATCAATAAAGCTGGCATTGTCTTGCACTTTTTCTGCATCAACACCTAAATGTTCCACGATAATCTTTTTTACACGTTCAGCAATGTTTTCACTCATTTTTTTTCCTTTCTAGCTGTCAGGCGTACCCGACGTTGCTTGCGTTTAATATTATCCCTGAAGGGACGAACAAGGGCACTTTAGCATAAAATATCCCCCTTTGCAAGTTTTTTTTAATTTAACATTCAATCGTTCAAAAATAAAGATTTTTAAGGTTTAAAAAAATTGCTTGCATTTTATTTCAATTTCGTGTATAAATAAGATATCGGACGTGTAGCTCAGGTGGTTAGAGCGTTACGTTGACATCGTAAAGGTCGCAAGTTCGAGTCTTGCCACGTCCACCATTTTAAAAGTCATCATTTACTTGATGACTTTTTATTTTGTTTGAGTATTTGCCTCTGCTATTAAATTATTACTTAATTGAGAAAGTCCAGAACCAATTGCCTTTGCCATTAATTTTTTGAGACTATTGCCCATATCATTTAAATCTAATTTAATTTTTGATATATCCAGATTAATTTCACTCATATCCAATTCATATGTATTTTGATTAAAAAATTGTTTTGGATTTTGATACAACAACTTCATATCCTCTTCATTTAATTTAATGTCTGGAAACGGTTCACTATTTGATTTAAAATCTTTATAACAACCATTCATTTCATATTCTGGGATGTTATTCAGTTCAAGAGGCGCATTTTCTTTTCTTGGAAAGGCCAAGGAACACACAACTCTATGGCCAGACACAATGTTATGTAATTTTGGAAAATGAGGAATCTCTGTTTCCCATTCAGGAACCTCAAAATGTTTGGAATAAAACTTGTCAGATTCTGTGTTTTCATATGTAATTCTATAACGTTTATTTGCTTTTAATGGGTAAGATATATTCTTTTGATCAACGAGAGTGGCTGATCCATCTTCATTGTAGTTAATTTCAAAAATTTTATGACCATCAACATATTGTTTTCTTTGAATATTCTTTCCACTATAAAAATCGTTTAAGTACTTTTTTTCAGACACAATTTGATTATTAATATACTCTCTATCCAGAAAAATACCCTTGCCCAAATAATAATGTTCATTTCTTTTTTGGGTAC